>JBBDYV010000091.1:0-2110 GCA_040900515.1 Candidatus Pacearchaeota archaeon
CTATAGTATATAAAACTTTTCTTTCTAACTAGAATTCTCTAACCAATAACTCTCAATTCTTTTATCAATCAGAAGGAGCACTTATTTCCAAAGGAAGATTTTTATTATAAGAGTTCAATATTTTTTTTAATAAATGGACTCTTTTTTTAAATCCTAAAATTCCCACACTCTTTATTTCTTCCGTTTTTATGTCTTTTCTTACAAAAACACCTTCCTGGACTTCACTGGTAATGCATTTACTAGGTTCTCCAAATAGAACTTCTAAAAAATCAGATTCATTCTCGTAATGTATTTCATATGATTCTTCCATTTTAATCAATTTTGTCCATAAAATATGCCGCTATTACAAAACCATCGCCGTTTAAATACTTAACGAGAACCATCAAGAAATTTTCAGGGAAAGGTCTGTTTTTATAATATTTATAAAACTTGTAAACACTTTCATCATAACTGTGATCTCTAATTTTGGTCGGTTTTTCCAGAGTTTCCTTTATTATTTCTTCATTTTCAACTTCTGGATGTTTCTTCCTTATTTTTAACCATTGCTCTTTGGTTAACCTTATTTTTCTTCCTGTCTTGTCAACAAATTCAAAAACAATATTCATTTAATTAACAATGTTTTACTATTTTAAATATCTTTCAGCAAAATTGTCAATTACTTTGCACACGACCCCCTTTCCCTGACCTAATTTCTTTCTACCCAATAACCCTCAGCTCTTTTACTGCCATCTCCCCAACTTGTCGCTTGTTTTTCTGTTCCCACTTGTTTAAGAAGTCTTTTATGTCATGCTTTATCTTGTCTTTAGCATAAATTCTTCCGCTTTTGTTAAAGAAAGAAGTATGCATTTTCCTGAATTTCATTACATTTTCCTTGTCTTTAAGCAAAGGACCCTGCTTTATTATTTGTGATTTTCTTTTAACGGCTAAATAATATGTTGCTGTCTTTTTTCCAGTGTATTCAAAACCAGAGTCTTTTACATCAAAAATCTTTGAAACTTCATCTATTAAATACCTGAAGAATTTCACGAGCTTGCTTCCCGCAATGTCCCCTTCCTGCTTGTCTGTTGTTGCTTTCAGAATTATGAATTCATTTCCTGCTTTTTTTACCTTAGCTTTTACTTCATCAAAGTTTATTTTCTTTGGCTCAAATGCTTCCAAAGACGGTTTTCTGAGAAATTCCTTACATACGCCTTGGAATTTTCTGAATGTTCCTTCTGAAAGTGCTGCAAGAACATTTCTCTGCCTGTATGTAGGGTCTACAAGGATTATTGGAGAGGCAAGCTTTGCACTGTTAATGTCCAACAAAATATCCCGCTTGTTTTTATAGTGCTTTTCAATATCAATTATCAACTTATCTTTTTCATTTACTTTAACCATTGCCTTCACAAAATTAAGGAAAGTCTTGTAATGATAAACCAAAAGCTCAAGCCCATATCCAGAAAAGCCAGATATATATGATTCTGCCCCGTAAACATTATTAGCATGACAGAATACCTTTGCAATTCTTATTTCATCAAGAATCTTTTTGTTTTTCAGTTTTTTGTTTACATAATTAACATGGAAATAAGACAGGTCAGTTATGTTTTCAGCGTCCTTTGGATTGCTGACTTTCAAAACAGGAACAACTTCAAAATATGATGAATTTATTCTTATCCTAAAATAATTTCTTGAGCCATGAACTTCCTGAACGTTCTTTATCCCTGCAAGTGCCTGTTTTGTTATATTTGAAATATCCTTATCTTTGTATTTCTTGTCAAATCTCGCAAAAATATCTACATCATAATGGTCTTTTTTTATCATTGTGTTCTTTGCAAAGCTTCCACCAATAAAAGGCTCTGCCCCCACTTTCTTTTTTTTCAGATTTTGCTTGAACATGGCAAGGAATTCTTTCAGTTTTTGTTTTATATATTCAACTTCTTCCTTTTCAGGCTCTGTTTTCTCAGAAATCTGCCCCAAAACAGAATTAATAGTGCTACTCATCTTGACATCAAATGATATATTTCCCTTATAAAACTTTCTTATGCATGTTTTATTTGAGAAAACACAGATTTTCGATTATAAAACTTTCTTATGCATGTTTTATTTGAGAAAACACAGATTTTCGATTATA
>JBBDYV010000091.1:2210-2827 GCA_040900515.1 Candidatus Pacearchaeota archaeon
AACGTTACGTTCGCTTATTTACTGTGTGAGACCATGACACTGAATAATTGCTTTCTCCGACGCCATCACAAAAATAACCTTCGCTCCAAAAATGTCCCTTTGAATATCTTTTTCTTAAGTTTGGACAGATGCGAAACAATATATACGAAGACAATCCCTTTATTAGTTGCAATGCTTTCGCATCTGTCATTGTTCTTGGAATATCAACAACCATATGAACATGCTCATCCATTACTTTGATAATTTCCAGTTTGATGCTGTGTTTTTTGCATGCCTCTTCAATCGCAACCCTGCAAAAAACTTTTAGCTTTTCACTTTTCATCATGTGATATCGATATTTTGGGGTTATCTGGATGTGCTTTTTATTTCCTCCGATAGAGCTTCTGCTATGCTGATACATTTTATCCTCCGTTAAGTTTATTTAGTTTAGAAAGCTCCAGCTACTGGTAGCTTTCAAGGAGTCCAGTATCTGGACTCTTCATAATAAACTTTCAAGAAATAAATATTTAACGAAAATCAGACGCAATTCATCTCACCACTAAACTGGCGAGGGTTCTTGCGAAGCTCTAATAAAATGTCATTTGAATTTGAAAAAACTGAAATTGATGGAGTGATTA
>JBBDYV010000092.1:0-2743 GCA_040900515.1 Candidatus Pacearchaeota archaeon
CGGGAGCAAGGAAACCAACTCCAGAAACACCGTTAGGATATTGTCCAGTTATCCTTATATGATCAATAAAGTTCACATCAATAAGAGGATTTATTTTAGTCGCAACAATAGGACAAAATACAGGAACATCTTGTTCTTCAAGCAAATCGCTCCTGACTGGAACATTTGTACATCCGAGAGGATCTATTTGTAAAATAAAGTCTTGTCCTGCTTGGCACATGCTTCTATCAAATTGTGCAGGAGTGTTTCCCGTAGAGCCACCAAAAAATCCATCAATAGGAGTATATGTTTGTGTACGGGAATATACTGCAGAAATTTCAGGAGTTGTTAGAGTTGTTAAAATAATCAACAATCCGGCCATCAATACTAATACACAATAAATCTATAATTAACTTTATTTACAAGTTCCTTCTTATCAATTATCAATTTTTCTTTTTTCTCTATCATCTTCTCATTTTATTTATCAATTTCTCTGTTTTCATTTCTATTTTTATCTGAACGATATTCCTAAATTTTTCTCTTCAAACAGCGCATAATTATTCTGAATTTGTTCTATCGAATTTGGAGTTGGAAGACTTTCAGCGCGTATATCAACCATTGTCGATCCAATAAGATCGCTTTCCAAAACATAATAGCTTTGTTTTCCTCCTCCAGCCAATGCACTTGAAATTATTTGTGCGGGAACAACTATATCAAAACACTTTTCCCTTGTAAGTCCGAAAACTCCCCCTATTCCAGTGTCCGGAATGTCAAGGCATTTTCTTGTTGTCGATTCCTGCAACTGTATTGAAGAGTTTCTATAAACATAAACCTGAACTTCATACTCTCCCTGACTAAGTTCAACCTGCCTTTGTTCAGGATAAGGAACAGTTACTGATGAAGAATCCTCTGCAACAAAACTTATCAGTGCATTGCCATTGTAACTCTGTCCGTCGAGCCTTAGATTCACGTTAAGAGTATATAATTTTTCCAAGAAGATGTTCACAGAGCCAGATTCTGTTGTTGAATAAAGAATGTTTCCTTCTTTATATCCATCTGCCTTTGCAACAACATATCCATTAGCACATTGTGGGAAATTCTCTTGTAGCTGTCCTGAAGAAGTATCTCCGATGCTACATATTTCCCCGAAGCATCTGAAAAATATTTCTGCGTCAACGGGATTTAAATTTGTATTATAGACATTTACATTTACAAGAGTATTTTTGGATTGGCATAGCTCGGGAATTCCAACCTGAAGCCCAGTTCCTTCAAGTGCTTCTCTTGGTTTGTTTCCTTCAACAACAACAGCAACTGGGAATTGAAATATTTCTTCTCCCTTTTGTAATTGAACAACAATCGGATATTTTACATTATAAACAAAATGGTAAGGAACATAACAAAACCCAAGAATTCCAAGCCCTGGCTGATTTCCAACAGGTATGGCAATCAGAACATTTCCATCTGAAGGAGCAACTTCTAGATTATATGGCCATGTTTTTGATGTCAAAAATCTCACTTCAGTATCCGAAGAAACAGGAGCATTCACTTTGTAATACCCTTCTTCAAGATTACTGCCAAGCACATTTATATTCTGTTCTAATGCGTTCTGTATATCATCAAAAACCTTGTCTGCTCCCCAAACCATTGGAGAGCAGGAAATTTCCAATCCATCAACAGGAGCATAAAGTCTCAAGGCATCAATAGTATAATTTTCAAGGAACAGAGTTTCCTGTTCATAATCATAAACCCGCAAGGCAGAATTGTAAAGTGATCCCAATTGGGAATTTATAACTTTATTGTGATTTCTCACAATTGCAGTATCACTTTCTTTTTCGAGGGTCATTTCCATTCTCAGATCTACTTCAATATTGTCATCATTAATTCTAACATCTGCACTCGGTTCCTCCATAGATATAACAAAACCTTGATCATAATATGTTTGAAGTTCACAATCCCTTATCCTTCTTTCTACATAATTTCCTAGATGTTGCTCCATTTCAGTTCTGGATGGAACCTGTTCTTTCTGAATACCATTTCCAGAAACATAATACCAATAGGGAATAGAACTCCCCAAAAAATTAAGTTGGGAACCAAAAGGCAAGTAAGAAGAGCCAGCCTCATAAACTGGTTTGTCAATGTAACCTCCCTGACTTCCGAGAATAGTAGCTCCAGTCAAAGTATTATCTTCAAGACAAGTCAAAAAACTCGTGTAAGCCGGCAGCAGACTTGCGGGAATTTGAGTCTGAAAAATTCCTCCGGTAATCAAAAAATATATTGCAGCTGCCGCAACAATTACTATGGCAATTATTACAAAAACAGTCACCTGCCCCCGTTTGGCCACGCTTGGACGAACGAGCTTGGGCGAAAACCTCTTTTTTTCCCACATAGTTCAGCAAGGGAATTTATGTATATAAATCTTATGAGATTTTTGGGGTTTTAACAGGATATTAATAAAAACTCTAGAATATATTTAATCTCATTTGCAGGCACTAAATATTAACTAGATTTAATTATTTTACCTACTTTTATTGATATTATCCCTTATAATTAACTGCTAATCAGAAGATTTTATTATCTACAATACCTCTCTTTACATAAATTTCTTGCTTGCCCTGAAATAATTAATCATTCCTATCAAAATAAGAAACCCGCCAGCAAAAATTATCCAGTTTTCAAATTTCAAAACAGACTCGGGAATTGCAAAAAAGCTGAATGGATAATTCAAAAAAAAACAATCCGAAAACTATACTTATTATCACAAACA
>JBBDYV010000093.1:0-2668 GCA_040900515.1 Candidatus Pacearchaeota archaeon
TAAGCTGAATTGTTGTTACCATAATACTATAGAATAACTATAGTATATAAATTTTTACCTCTCACACCCACCAGTAGATGTTAAAAAAAAAGAAAGTCAAAATCATTTATAAATTTATATAGCTCCAAGTTAGCTTCCACCGAATTTGTTCAACATTATAATTTAGTGTGAGCTCCATATAAATTTTTAAAAAGAAATTTTTTACTAAACCAATATCATAAATTCATCTCTTGAAATTTGGATATCTTTTCTTATTATTTTATTTAAAAGTCCCCTATCCAATTTTCTTCCAGGATGATTAGGTACTACTGTTGTTCTGCCATCATCATGTCTTATGAATATGTGACTTCCTTCCTGTCTAATAACTTTGAAACCAATTTTAGATAAAATTTTAACTAATTCAACAGCAGTTAGCTGCGGAAGTTTGCTCATTTAAATCTCCAGTTTTTTAATGCCGATAAACTTATCTCTTATCTTTTCTCTTCCGATTACTCTCAAATACAGGGTAATAGCCTCTTTCGTATTTGAAATGAGTTCTTCCATTGTCTTCCCCTGGGTATGACAACCGGGTAATTCAATTACCTCAGATATCAGATAACCATCCTCTCCTTTTTCTATAACTACATTGAATTTTGCCATATTTCTTTTAATTTTTGCAGTTATTTAAACCTTTTCAAAGCTCTCGCTAAGTTCTAAAAAAAGAAAAAAATAAATAAAATTTTTTTGGATTTGAATATTAATCATATCTTTTAAAATAAATTTTATCGTGATGATCGAAATCATAGAATGAAACTTTATCGATTTTTTTATCGTATTTAAAGACTAATACAAAATGTCCTATATGTACTCTTTTAAATTCCTTCAAATCATGCTTCAAATTTTTATAATGTTCAATATATTCTACATTAATAATTTCCTTAATTTTATCCAGTATCTGTTCATATGTTTTTTTGTCTTTCTTAGATAACCTATTCAGAATTCTCTGCAGAGAGGGTTTAATTTCATAATTATGCATCTTAACCCTCTATTATTTTCCTTAATTCATCAATATTTTTGAAAGGAATTCCCCTTTCTTTCTCAATTTTTTTTAGTTTGTCAATGTATTCGGGTCTTAACTCCGGCTCCAAATTTTCCATAAATCTATTCAAGATGAATATTAATGCTTCTTCTTTGTTCTTAAATCCATACTTCCCTTTAACAATATTCAAAACTCTATTCTCTTCTTCTGGTATGTCAACTGTTGCTTTTACCATTTTACATTACGTATTGTTTTTTACTATCTTTTATAGTAAATTGTAGTATTTAAACTCTTTTCTCTAAACATAAAGTTAAAGTGAAATTTTTCTTGTTCACACTTACCAGTAGATGTTAAAAAAAAGAAAAAGAAAAAAATAAATAAAAATTTTTGGGTTTAAGCTACCTTTGTAACAGTAGATGTTCCTGCAGATCCAACAACACCAAGGTATTTGTTACCTACGGCGGTGTCAATAGTGCTTCCCTGGTTTACTAACCTGGATGCACCGGCAGCAGTTTCTGCTGCTTCATAACCTGCAACAAGAACAGCAACTTTACCTGTTGAATAAGGACTAGCATAGCTCTGTACTAGATACTGCCCTGTACCAACGCCAGTAGCGCTAGTCCATGCAGCTCCACAATATGCTCCGCCAACCAAGTTAGCAGCAACTGTGTTAATACAGCTTCCTCCAACAACAACTAAGTTCTTGGATGAAACGCTTGAAACCTCTGCGTCTGTCACAAGTACTCCTCCTAGGTCTGCTGTGCCTGAACCAACACTTCCTCCTGCAACAACTTGTACATCAGCAGTTACTTCTTCTCCGAAGTATTCTATTGTGAAGTCAAATTCGTCTGCAGAGTCATCAAATGTAACCTTGGAAGCCAAATCAGAAGGAACATATGCAATATCATGATCCTTAGATTCTTCTGCGTCAAAGTTTGTCAAGTTATGTGATGCTACATGAAGTTTGTCGTTTGTTGTATTCTTTACAAGCACTCTAAACTCCATACCTGAATCAAGGTCATCATTTCTGTTAGCTTCTGTGAAGTTTATGAAAACTCCCGAGCCGTTTGCAGCTGAAGGTACTGTTGTTTGTAAGTCAACAACCAACCCCTTTTCAGAAACAAGTCTATTGTAGTAAAGTGTACCTGTTGTTGTACTGAAGTCAAGAACTACAGAAAGGTTATCTGCGCTGAATCCAGCGTGATTTACAGTTACAACTCCTTGGTCATCAGTATCGTTTTTGTCGTTTGTGAAAGTAAGATCGTTAGTTCCAATCAAATCTTCCAACTGAATGGTCCATGTATCTGCATCATCGATATCTATGTCTGAGACTTCATAGTAAAGAGTCTCTACATCACTTAGCTCTGTTCCAACAGCTGTCACAATGAACCTCTCTTTTTCGCTAAGATTCATTCCTGTGCCAGTTAATATACCATTACTACCTGTGTCATTGCCAAAGATATCTGTGGCATTAACACCATCAGTAGCGTTATACAACCATACATCCGTGGTATTGGAATATCCCAAATTTGCAAGATTCAATGAACTTGTAACAAGGTTTTGAAGGTAATTGTCTTCTCCAAATTGTGCTCCTATAGCAGCGCTATCAAACCACAAGTATGGGAAATCGTAGTTACCCATGTTTATATT
>JBBDYV010000094.1:0-2659 GCA_040900515.1 Candidatus Pacearchaeota archaeon
AGAATTAAATGCAATAATTGGTGCAGTACAAGGATATGAAAGTATTGTTAAAGCGAGAAGATTCTGGCAACCAAATGATTTATAAAAAGCTAAATTAAAGAAAATACATGGACATAAAACAACGTTTAGCAAGAATACATTTTTTTGATGTAAAGCCGGATTTTTCTTCACTTGATCTTGCTCAAAAAGCAGCAATTTCGAGATGTATTAATGCTTCTGATGTAATGACTGATATTTATTTCAGTCAAGTTTATTCAAAAAATCACCAAATATATAGAGATCTTCAAAGAAGGAGCGATTCAGAAGGAAAAGACTTGTTAAAATATTTTTTAATTCATGGCTCACCATGGGACGCTTACAATCACGATGAACCATTTATTCAAGGAGTTGGAGAAAAACCAAAGTTTGGTTCTTTTTATCCGAAGGATTTGGCTGAAAAAGAATGGAATGAATGGCTGAAAAATCATCCAGAGGATCACGAACAATTTGAAAGTAATTATACTGTAATAAAGAGGCAAGAAAACAAACTTGTCGCGATTCCTTATTCTGAAGAATATAAAGATAGATTGGAAGAAGCAGCAAAACATCTGAGAGTAGCAGGAGGATATCTTCCTGAAGGCAATCTGAAAACATTTCTAAAATTAAGGGCGGATTCTTTCAGAACAAATAATTATTTTGACAGCGACGTTGCTTGGATAGATACGGACGGAAATCCGTTTGAAGTAACTATGGGACCATATGAAGTTTATTTTGATGAAATGTTTGGATTAAAGGCTTCCTTTGAATCATTAATTGCATTACCGGATAAAGATTCAACAGAAGCTCTTAAAAAATTTACTCCAAAAGTTCCTGAGTTTGATGCCATTCTTAGTCAAGAATTTAATTTTCAGCCGAAAGGCGCTGCCATTCCATTAGAAGTGGTCTCTGATGTAATGAGGGGAGGAGAAGCTGGGTTTGGGTATATGTTTGTTGCCTATAACTTGCCAAACGACAGAAGAATTCATGAACTCAAAGGATCAAAGAAAGTATTTTCAAGGACTATGATGGAAGCAAAATTTTCTACAGGAGGTTTACCTATTGCCCATAGAGTTCTTCCAAAAAATCTTGCTGATAAATGCACTTTTGATAATAGACTATTGTTTGTGCTGGGGCATGAACTTGCTCATGGAATTGGACCAAATAAAGTCAGTGTTGAAGGAAGAGAAATTCCATTTGAAGTTGCGTTAAAAGATCTTCATTCAACTATAGAAGAAGCAAAGGCTGATGTTCTTGGAATAAGGCTTTTGGATTATTTCAGAAAACAAAACGTGATTGATGATAATACTCTTGAAGGGATTTTGGCATCAGAAATAGCGGCATTTTTCCAGCAGTGGAATAAAGGATTTACCGAAGCACACGCCAGAGGAAATCTTGTTGAATACAACTGGTTAAAAGAATCTGGTTCTTTGCATTATGATACAACGAAAAGAAAATATGAAATAGATACTGAAAAATGCATTGAATCAATGTGTAATCTAAGCACAGAATTTTTGAACCTTCAAACAGCCGGCAATTATGACAATGCAAAGAAATTTATGGAAAAATGGAGTTCAGTTCCTGCAGAGCTACCTATAATAATTGAAAGCCTTTCAGATATTCCCTCTTCAGTAAGTCCCGTGTGGGATCTTTCAGGATTGAGATAGTTTTATAAACTAATTTTCCACCTTAATTTTAGTTAAACCCTTTACAAAAAGGGTTCTATCTCCGCAAGGAGAGACTTAACAGGAAAATAATAATGGGAATATATGATATAGAATCTCAAGAATATAACAAAAAACTAGCCGAGGCTTTGAAGAAAATTCCTGAGTTCAAGGAGCCTGAATGGGCACAATATGTAAAGACAGGACCTGCAAAGGAAAGACCTGTTGATGAACCTGATTTCTGGCACAAAAGAGCTGCAAGCATTCTAAGACAGATATACAAAAACAAAATTGTTGGAGTAAATAGGTTAAGAACAAGATATGGAAGCAGAAAGAACAGAGGAATGGCTCCAGAACATTTCATGAGGGCGGGGGGAAAGATAATCCGTGTTATTTTGCAACAGGCAGACAAAGCCGGTTTTACAGAGATAGTAAAACTTAACAGATCATTAAAAAACAAAAAACTTGGAAGACAATTGACAAAGAAGGGAACTGACTTCCTTGACAGCATAAAATAAGATGGCAAAAACAATTGATTCGGCATTTGAAGGGAGGGATATAGAGGTCAGTGTTATAACAGGGTCAAGTAAAAGAATACTTCAATATGATGATTTAACCTCTGAGCAGCAAATGTTGGTTGATGAATATTATAAAGATGGTAAATTAAATGGAAAAGAGCATATGAGAATAGGAAGAGAATTGGTATTTAATATTGGAAAAAGTCTTGGGACAAATGAAGATTATAAAATTGAAGTAACCTTATCTGGAGGGAAGTATTTACATTCAATAGAAAGAGAATAAAAATGGCAACAAAAAATCCAGAAAAAAAGATGAAGCTTGCAAGAAAAGCAAGGCAGACTAAGTGGGCTCCAGTGTGGGCAGTATTGAGAAAATATGGAAAGGGAAGAAGAGTTCATCCTTCTGCTATGACAAGACACAAACGTTCATGGAGAAGAACAAAGCTAAAGATACTTCCAAGA
>JBBDYV010000095.1:0-2643 GCA_040900515.1 Candidatus Pacearchaeota archaeon
GTTGCGTGTGGAGAAATAATTATTTTTGGCTAAATTTTATTATAATGTTGAAAGAAAAAAAAAAACAAGATGATAATAAAATGCCCTCAGTATTACATATTATAAATTCTGTTAATTTTTTACAATTATAATTTTTCATCAGAAAGAGCGAGCCGTAGTGAGCAGATTTATTTGTAATTCTTCAATGCAACCTTCACATTTTTTAAAAGCTGGTCCATGCTGTCTTCAAGCTGCTGTTTGTTTTTTGTTCCAGTGCAGACAAGCTTTCCGTTGCTGAAAAGAAGGAATGTTGCGTTTGGTTCTATGAGTTTGTAAACCAATCCTGGAAACTGCTCTGGTTCGTATTCTGTGTTTTGCATTTCCAAAGCAAGGAAATTCAAATTGAGTTTGAGATTTATTGTTCCTGATGCAACTATATTTTGAACTGTTATCTTTGGCTTTATTGTTATGTTAACATTTATCTTTTTCAGCTGTTTTATAACTGCCTGAATAACTTCCTTTACCTGGGCTATGGATTTTGTCCCCGTGCAGACAAGATTTCCCGAACTGAAAACAAGAACTGCTGACTTTGGTTCTTTTATTCTTAAAACAAGTCCAGGAAATGTTTCTGGGTTGTATTCTGTGTTTGGCTGTGTTCTTGCAAGTTTTGTCAATGGAACAGGTTTTTCAAGAGAAGTCGTTGCAACAATATTCTGTATTTTATAGCTTGAACCGGTCATTTTGCTTTATAAATAACAGAAAAACGGGTTTATAAAGCTTTATAAGGAACCGACGGTGCTTTGTTTTAAGTTTTTCTTTAAATCATTCTGATAATAATTAGTAAAATATCCTCGTGTTAATTGTTTAGTTAAGCTGTTTTATAGTTAACATAATGTTTATAATTTCCATAGGACAAATGGAATACATGAAAAAGGAGAGGAATGTAAAACTTCTTGGAGCTTCGAGTTTTTTGAATGATATTGGAAGTGATATGATTGCACCCCTTCTTCCATTTTATATTTCAACTCTTGGCGGGGCTGGGATTGCCCTTGGACTTTTATCCGGAATGAGGGAAGGGTTGGCAAGCCTTTTGAAGATTTTTGGGGGTTGGATGTCTGACAAGATAGGAAAAAGAAAAGTGTTTGTATTCTGGGGATATTTTATCTCAGTTATTTTCAGGTTCATGTTCATTGCAGCAAGTTCATGGCAATTGCTTGTTGGTTTTGTAGGTTTGGAAAGGTTTGGAAAGACAAGAGATGCTCCAAGAGATGCGATAATAGAGGACTCAGAGCCAAAAGAAAAAGTTGGGAAAGCATTTGCATTCCAGCAGATGCTTGATACCTCTGGAGCTGTGCTTGGAACTCTTATTCTTATCTTTCTTTTGTGGCAGTTTAATCTTGAAATAAAGACAATGATTATTATTGCATCTTTGATTTCCATGTTCTGCCTTGTTCCTATATTTTTTGTAAAGGAACCAAAATTCAAAAAAACAAGGAAAAATCTTCTTTCGGGAATTTCCTCATTGTCTCCAAGAATGAAATATTTTGTTTTTGTGTCTGGGGTTTTTTCACTTGGAAACTTTGGACTGTATTTATTTTTGGTTGCAAGAGGTGGAGAACTTTCAGGGAGCATTATTGTTCCTTTGATAATGTATGCCTTGTTCAGCGCTGCCTACGCCTTTACATCCGTGCCCTTCGGAAAACTTTCTGACAAAATAGGAAGGAAGAAAGTGCTTGTTTTGGGGTACATCCTCTTTTTGGTTTTGAGTATAGGGTTTATCTTTGTTGAGAATGTTTATGCTTTTGCAGGACTGTTTACCCTTTATGGGTTGGTTTATTCAATAACCCAACCTACATCAAGGGCATTAATTGCTGACTTTTCCAGAGAAATAAAAGGAACAGCAATGGGCTTCTATTATTTTGTAACGGGAATTGTAACAATTCCAGCAGGACTGATTGCCGGTTTGCTTTGGAATATTAGTTCACAGGTAATGTTCTCTTATATATCGGTTGTTGCACTTATTGCTCTCGTGCTTTTGAATTTTGTAAAGGAGAGATAATTAAAATATATAAAATATTATAATAGTCTTTATTAAGAATGGGTTTTATCTTTTGAAATGCTTTATGCAAATCTAGCTTATGTTTTGGTTGATGGGAAAATTCTTATGATGAATAAAGATGTAAGGGACGATGATCCAAATTCCGGATATCATACTCTGCCTGGTGGAAAATTGGAAGAAGATGAAATGGGTGGAAATCCTCAAGGTAGATTGGAAGCGGTTGTAAGGGAAGTGGGACAGGAAACAGGCAAAGTTTTACTTGATCCCGTACTTTCTGGAGTTATTTTATTTGATAATTCTGAAAGGATTTTTCCAGGAGGAAAGAAGCTTGATAATTATTTGGTTTATGTTTATCGTGCGACTAGAACTACAGGCAGGATGTTCGGAAAAAGCAAAGAAGGAATTCCCTATCTTTTGGATAAATCAAAACTTAGAAATGTTCCCCAAAATCCCGGTGATAAAATAATGTATGGGTGGATAGAAGATGGGAGAAATTTCTTTGGTGTTATTAAACATGTTGGGGATAAAGTTGATGTTAATGGAACTTTTGTTGATTATCTCTAACCATATCTTCTAAAAATTGTTACTTCTTTCATAAGACAACA
>JBBDYV010000096.1:0-2601 GCA_040900515.1 Candidatus Pacearchaeota archaeon
ACTCAGATGGTTTCTTTTGCTATATCCAGAAAAAGAGAATATGTTGCTGATGCTACTGGGGTTAAATTTACAAGATATCCTGATGGCTTGGCTAATGCACTTGATAAGATAAAAAATGAACATGTTTCTGAAACAGAGAGAAAACACAGGGTTGCGAAGGCGATGGCTCCCCTGTTCATTTCCGATCCTTTCAAAAGAAAAATAAAGGGGCTGTTTTCAACTCATCCCCCTATTGAAGACAGGATAAAAAGATTGAGGGGAATGTAATTTTAAACCAAGACAATTAAAAATATTTATAAACTGCTCGTATTTTTATATATTATAAAATGGCAGCAACACCACCAGACCCAAAGAAAAGAAAGCTTGATTACAGCATATCCCAGGCAGTTTACGATGAGTTCGTTAAATTATGCAGCAGAAAGGGATTTGCACCCCAAGTCATTCTTGAGAAAGCGATGCAGAAGTTTATTCAAACAGGACAGGTCTGAAGATGATTGATAATATTCAACAAAAGAGATTTATCATATAGTCTATTAAACTATCCCCAAGAATATTTTAATCTAAAACCCCCAACTTATCATTAACACTATTTTAATTTTTTAATAATGTTTACAAATCGTTATACTATTCCAGAAACATTTATAATCAAAATTTTACTGTCTATCATATGAACTTGAAATCAATGTTCAAAACATGGAAAGATGTGTTTGGCAAATGGCAGTATCTTCTCCTTGGCTTGTTTATTGCTGTATTATTTTATCTTTTTAATGTTTTTATTGCTGGATGGAGAAGTCTTATTGGATTTTATTCTGTAAATGGATTTGTAAAAACTGTTAATTTCTTTTTTGTGTTATTTTTCGGATTTAGAAGTACTCTAACCTCTGCGTCTTTTGTCAGTATGGTTGTCATAAGCCTTCTGCTTGGAATGCTTTTTTCAATGCTCATATACAAAACGTATTTTCATATGAAATTCAACAACAAAAACCTTGGAGCTTTTGGAGTGTTTGGGGCTTTTCTTGCTGTATTTATTCCAGGATGTGCGGCGTGTGGGGTTGGTGTTGCTTCTGTTCTTGGACTAAGTGCAGGAGCATTGGCTTTTCTTCCTTATGACGGCATTGAACTATCAATTTTGGCGGTGATAATACTAGGAGTAACTATTTTTATAACTACAAAAAATTTATATAGCTGTAAAGTCCCAGAAATTAAAGTCAGACGGTTGAAAGGAGATAAATTTCCAATTAATGCTCAAAAATCATTGAAAGAAAATAAATCTTCAGTCAAACGCGTTAACACGCATATGAAAGGAGGTAAAAACAAAAAATAAAATGAGTGATGAAATAAAAATCTCAAAAAAGAATATTTGGATGTACAGTACTTTTGTTCTTATTGCTTTGGTTGTAATAGGAGGTATTATGCTTTTCAGTGGAGGAAGTACAACCGGAAATGGAACGGGCAATTCAGGAACTGGAGTGGTAAGCGCAAGTTTGGATGATGACGCTGTTCTTGGAGATGCAAATGCTCCAGTTACAATAATAGAATTTAGTGATTATCAGTGTCCATTCTGTGCAAGGCATTTTAGAGAAACTTATCCTTTGCTGAAATCAGAATATATTGATACGGGAAAGGTTAAGCTTGTGTTTAGGGACTTGCCTCTTACAAGCATTCATCCTATGGCTCAACCAGCGGCAGAAGCAGCTGAATGTGTTAGAGAGCTTGGTGGAGACGAAGCCTATTATGAATATCATGATAAGATATTTGAAAACCAACAGTCTTTATCTACTGCCAATTTGAAATCTTGGGCAACTGGTTTGGGTTATAATATAGGAACATGCCTTGATTCAGGAAAATATGCATCTGAAGTTCAGAAAGACTCGAGAGATGCACAAGCAGCCGGATTCTCCGGGACTCCTGGATTCTTGATAATGAAGAGCGGAGCAAGTAGCGGAACTCCATTAAAAGGAGCTTATCCTTTTAGTGACTTTAAGAAAATAATTGACTCCTTGCTATAAATTTATTATTATTATTTTTTACTTTTTTCTTGTTTGTTTTTTTGATTGAAGATTTAATAACATTTATAAACCTGAAGGATAAATTTTCACATATGAAACAATCTCAAAAAAATAAATTAGTAGGGATAGGAAAATCTGGATTAGAGTTATTAACACTAGCTTCTACCGGTTTTTTGGCAGCTGCTGGAGCAAAGGAATTTATTGGGGATAGTCCTTATGTAAATATTTCAGCGTTAGCTTTGGGGATAGAGACGGGAATATATTTTGTTAAATGGGTGAAACATAGTTTTGATAGTAATTTATTTAGAAGACCAAGTATCAATCATGATTTGGTATATCCTGCAACATTTGTTGGTTTAACAACCCCTACTCTTTTATATGTTATTAAACAATTTTAATCAATCTTTCAAATCCTTCACTCTTCCGAAATCCAAGACTTCTTTTTCCCCGACGGCATATATTCTGAATTTCATGATATCACGCTTTGGTATAAGGGAAAATGATTCAACATAATCTTCATCATAATAATTTACAGGGGTTCCTTCTGTAATGTCCATAAAGCTTGGGAGAACTATCGCAGTCTTTTCATTAA
>JBBDYV010000097.1:0-2579 GCA_040900515.1 Candidatus Pacearchaeota archaeon
GGAAGAAGACCGTAAGAATATTGGTAAAAAACTAAGATGGAAAAATCTTTAACTGATAAAAAGCTGATAGTCAAAGTAAATGTTTATAAGGGAGTTTCAGTGTTATCAAAATATTAAAAATGGAAGCAATAGAAAAAAAAACAAACAAAATAGTTTTTCGGGCTGAAATTGACGAAAGTGTTGCAAATGCAATAAGGAGATACATAAATCATATTCCCATTCTTGCTGTTGACGAAGTTGAAATATCAAAAAATGACTCTCCACTTTACGACGAAACCATTGCCCATAGAATTGGGTTAATTCCAATAAAAACTGATAAGGCAGCTGGGGAAAAAGCGAGCCTTAAACTTTCAACAGATAAGGAAGGTATGATTTATTCCGGGCAGATGAAAGGCAATGTGAAAGTTGTTTATGATAAAATTCCAATAACACTTATCAACAAAGGACAGGAGTTTGAACTCACAGCATATGTAAGGTCCGGCAGGGGTGTTGAACATGCAAAGTTTTCTCCGGGATTGATGTTTTACAGGAGTCTTGCAAACGTAAAAATTGAGAAAGACTGCCCTCAGGAAATACTTGAAAGTGCTAAGAAAAATCAAGTAAAGACTGAAGGTGGGAAAATAATAATATCTGATTTGTATGGAAATGATTTGTGTGAGTCTGCAGTGGAGAAATACATGAAGGAAGGAAAAACACAAATAGAGATAGTCCCAACTGAAGAGATTATAGTTACTGTGGAGTCGTTCGGACAGATGGAACCAGGAGAAATGTTCAAGAAATCAATAGAGACATTGAAAAAAGATTTGGCAATTGTCGAGAAGAAACTTTGATAATAAAAGTTTATAAATAACAAAAAGGTTCAAATTTTACCTGCGAGTTAAGGGGTTAATTCAACAAAACCTCTGACGCGTAGAGCAGGAGTTAATACTTCTGCGTAGTTTAAGAAAAAACATAAGCGTTCAAACAATGAAATCAAAAACAAAGATAGGCAAACAGATTGAAAAGAAGACAAGCAGCGAATTAGTTGAAACTATAGTTGCCTCAAAAAAGAACGATTCATGGAATGCTATTGCATCTGTTCTTTCAGGACCAAGAAAAAATAGAATGAGTATAAATCTTGACGAAATAAGCAGAATAAGTAAGGCAGGAGAGACAATTGCTGTTCCTGGAAAAGTTCTTTCACAGGGAGAATTGGATAAAAAGATAAAGCTTATTGCACTTGCGTTTTCCGAGAGTGCAAGGAAAAAAATAATTGATGCTAAGGGAGAGATGGAAACTTTAATCAATGAAATAAAGAAAAATCCTTCTGCAAAAGGTGTAAGGATTTTGACGGGAAAGGGAGCTGAAACACAATGAAAGTAATAGATGGAAAAAATGCAGTTATGGGAAGGCTTGCAAGTTATGTTGCAAAGGAAGCCCTGAAGGGAGAGGAAATAGTTATATTGAACTGCAAGGATGTGATAATAACGGGAAACAAACAAAACATTCAGGAAGAATTTAGGGCCGAAAGAAGCAGAATGGGACATGGAATGAGGGGACCAAAACATCTTAAGGTAAGCGACAGAATTGTCAAAAGAGTGATAAGGGGAATGTTGCCTGAACATAGATGGGGAAGAGGCAGGGAAGCAATGGAAAGAATAAAATGTTATGTTGGTGTTCCAAAAGAATTCGAAAATGCAAAGAAGATAGTGTCGGGGAAGGTTAAGGGAACAAAGTTCAGCAGAGTAGAGGAATTTACAAAATAAAATGGAAACAAAAATTAATAATTTAATAATCACCTCGGGAAAACGGAAAGAGGCTGTTGCAAGGGCAATGATTAAAGCTGGAAATGGAAAAATAAAATTTAATGGAAAGAGTTACAAGCTGTTGCATGTCTTTGACAGGCTGAGAATTGAAGAACCATTGAAAATATATGAGAAGATAATCGGAGAAATTAATTTTGATGTGGACGTGACTGCAAGAAGTGGAGGAGCAAACGGGCAGATTGAAGCTGCAAGAATTGCACTTAGCAGAGGAATGGTTGAATTTGCAGATATTTCCGGGAAAGGCAAAGAACTTTCAAAGGCATTTTTGATTTATGATAGAAATCTTCTTGTCGCAGATGTAAGAAGAAAAGAAGCTTACAAGCCTGGAGACAGCAAAGCGAGAAGACACAGGCAAAGTTCGTATAGGTAGACTTGCGATATCGCCCAAGCGTGGTCAATATAAAGCGAGAAGACACAGGCAAAGTTCGTATAGGTAAACTCAAATCAAAATTTGCTATAAGGACTCAAACTAACTTAAGATAAAAACGAAATGAAAAGTCCAAAACCGACGAAGGAAAGAAAGGAAGCATTGATGAGAATTATTGTAATGATAGTTTCGGGAATTATTCTCGGGGTTTGGCAATATCTTATTTCCATTTTTATGATTGTGAATTTCTTCTATACTCTTTTCACTTCAAGAAGAATGAAGCAGCTTGCAGATCTCAGCGAAATATGGAACACCCAATATTATAATTTTAACAAGTATATGATATTTGAAAGCAATATCAGGCCATTTCCATTCACAAAGCTGCAGAAAAGCATGGGTAAATTTGA
>JBBDYV010000098.1:0-2578 GCA_040900515.1 Candidatus Pacearchaeota archaeon
AGCTGTTACAGGCTATCTGATGCTTGCTTACAGGGAATAAATTTGATTTAACTTTTTTCTTTTGCTTTATTTTTATTCCCCAATTAGGAAAGATTAAAAAACAGATTTCTTTATTTAATATTAAGGGTGCGTAGTTAAGTGGCATAATATCTGCCTCCAGAGCAGAAGTTGGGGGTTCGATTCCCTCCGTGCCCATCTTTAGATGGCATGGCATTTCGTTAGAAATCTCTGTGCCCATGTTTGAATTAAAATAAAAAGAGAAAAATGAGAAAATTATTGAAATGCTTGATTGGATTTCATGAGTGGGAAAAGTTTATGGGATTAAGCAACGTGGGCGGTGGAAAATTTATCCAGAGATATAAATGCAAAAAATGCGGGAAAATTAAAGAGGTTATAAAGTAAATCATGAGTTACGACGGTTCACATGTAATTTGTGAAAAACATAAAAAAGAAAAGAAGTATTGTTCAATTGACATGGAATGGATATGCATAAATTGTGAATTGGAAGAAAAAAATCCTTAATATTTATAAACTAATTTTTCCTGATTTATTTTATGATATGGTGGATTATTGGGCTTGTTGTTCTTGTTGTATTGATTTTCATAGTTTATTATAACAGGTTTGTAACCCTTGAAAACAGAATAGATAATTCCTTGAGCCAAATTGATGTTCAGCTTAAGAAAAGGGCTGACCTTGTTCCAAACCTTATGAATTCGGTAAAAGGTTATGTGAAACATGAAAAGGGAATAATGAAAGAAGTTACCGACGCGAGAAAGCATTTCATGACTGCCAAGACATTTGAGGGGAAAGTAAAGGCTGGTGCAGAACTTCAGCATGCCCTTAAATCCATTCTTGCAATCGCGGAGAACTATCCCCAATTGAGAGCAAACGAAAACTTCCTTCATCTGCAGCAGGAACTTGCTGCAATAGAGGACAAAATTGCATATGCAAGGCAGCATTACAATGATTCAATACTTTCTTACAATGATCTTACTAAAAAGTTCCCTGGGATGACGTTTGCCTCAATGTATGGTAAAACCGCGAAGAAATATCTTGAGATTCCTGCGGAAGAAAGAGCTGTGCCGAAGGTTGAGTTTTAGGATTTTTGGTTGTGGTTGAGCGAGCCGAGCGAAGCGGAACGAAGTAGAGTGGGGGCGAGTGTTGGAGGGTTTTCTTGCTTGTTTAGTTGTAAAAAATAAAGTTTTTAAAGGTGTTTAACCTATATTTTAATATGGAAAGAAAAATAGAAATAGATATTATTATTTATCCTGAAGGAAAGGGCAAGAATAAAGTTTATAGCATTAGTTCTATGCAAATTCCTAATGTTGTGACACAGGGCTCTAATATAGAAGAAGCAAAAAGACGTTTAAAAGAAGCTTTGGGACTTTATTTTGAATCTGCTCCGTGGGAACGCAAGAGATTAATAAAGATAGAAGATGAAGAAGAAAACAATGCTCCGATGATTAGCAAATTGTTTCTATAAATTATATTAGTAGCGTAGCAATTCATCCAATTCCTTGATAATTTCTTTGGCAATTCTGGCATCATAACACGCAACCAAGAGATTTTGACGAACAATATTACTTGGCTTTTTTACATTTACAAGAACAATCGGTCTTCGTAAAGAAGGTTTTTTATTTATTACGATATGGTCACCCCGCATTCTTTCTATAAAGAATCCTTCTTTTGTCAGGATGCTCACCACTTCTTTTACAACTGATTTAAGTCGGTATTTCATTTTTCACTTCTCTTTCTTTCTTATATATTTTTAAGCATTCAAATCCTTAAAACCCTTTCCATCCTCCACCAAATCCTTTTTATATTCTAAAATTTATTATATATTCATGACAAAGAGAATTTCATTTCATGACCAAATTCAGATAAACAAGATAAAATCAGTTTTGTTGATAGTTGTCATAGTTGGATTTTTTGTTCTTTTGGGTTACATTATTTCAATGGTCTATGACCCCTCTCTTTTCTTTGTAATAATGATTTTTGCGATAATCTTCTCATTGATTTATGTTCTTGCAGGATATTATAATTCTCACCGAATTGCACTTGCATCTGTGAAAGCCAAGCCTGCTTCAAGGACAGAGCACAGAATGTTTTATCATGCTGCAGAGGGAATTTCCATTTCTTCTGGTTTGCCTATGCCAAAACTCTATGTTATGGAATCAGAGGAGATTAATGCTTTTGCATCTGGCAGGGACCCTAAAAATGCGGTGATATGTTTCACAACAGGTGCTTTGAAAAAACTCAACAAACAGGAGCTTGAAGGAGTTGTTGCCCATGAAATGGCACACATTGCCAATTATGATATAAGGTTTATGACGTTGACAGCTGTTTTAATAGGAATGATTTCAATAATTGCACAGATGTTTTTGAGGAGTCTTTGGTTTGGGGGGATGGGAGGAAACAACAAGGACGGAAGAATTCAGATATTTCTTATAATCGCGGGAATTATTTTTGCAATTTTGGCTCCAATTGTTACTCAGATGGTTTCTTTTGCTATATCCAGAAAAAGAGAATATGTTGCTGATGCTGTGGGGGTTAAATTTACAAGATATCCTGATGGCTT
>JBBDYV010000099.1:0-2578 GCA_040900515.1 Candidatus Pacearchaeota archaeon
AACATCAACACAAATGGGTTGTGCTGTTAGAGGAATTTTTGATATGACAGCAGCATCAGGTGCATCAATAACAGTCGGGCAAATTGTTTCTACTTCCGGACCTAATCTTATAAAGACAGCTACTGAGGCAGAAATTGCAGCAGGAAAGGGAATTGGAAAAGCACTTGAAACAGCAGCAGTTGCAAGCTCAGAAGTTATTGAAGTATTTGTAGGACAATTTTAAAAAATAAAAAATGGTAAATCAAGGGGATGTAGATTTAAGAGCAGAGGATTGGAGAAAGGACTTAGTCGGTTTTGCATTACAGAGTTTCACACTTCTTGAAGATTTGACATTGAAAGGAACTTCAGCATGGATAAATCATTTCTACCAGGAAAGTGCAACAGAGCTTGCAGGCAGTGGAACAAGAACTCCAAGAGGATTGGGTAGGGGCTCAGAACTTCCAACAGCAAGAGTAAGCTGGACTCTTGTCACAAAGAGAATTGAAAAATATGGATTGAAAGATTATATTTTGTATGAGGACGCTATTTCTGATAATGTTGATGTAGTTGGTAGAACATTGCTGAGGTTGGCAAGGGGTGTTGTAAAATCCATTGAAGATGAAGTCTTTGATGTTGTTACAGAGGACCAGTCAGCTTCGACAATCTTAACAACAACCACAACATCTATTGGGGGAGATCAGTGGGATACGGCACCAACCTCGGGAGTCTATGCCCAAAGGCCGGAAGCAGATGTCTTAGATGCTATGAGACAAATTGCAGCAAATAATTATTCAGAAATTTATACTGGGGGCGGAGCCTTGTGGCTAAGTCCAAAAGATTACATGAGCATTCTTGTTGTTTCGTACGGAAATGGAAGCAAAGCTCCAAAGATTGGAGAAAGGATTTTGGCAGACGGTAGAATGGAGCAAATGTATTGCGGATTGTCAGTAAGAATTTCAAACTCAGTTGTTGCAGATTATGCAGTTGTTCTTGTAAAAAAGAGATGTGCAACCTGGACAGAGTTGGAATCTTTGAAAGTAAGAGTTGAGGACCACAGTCCAAAAGACTTTGAAATCTCTGCATGGGCATTCGGTGTTTCAGCAATAACAGACCCCAAGGCGATTTGCTTAATCATAGACACTGTTGCGTAATTCTTCATAATGAACTATTTTAAAAAAGCGTTGGCATATATAAAAAAATTAAAAGAAAAAAAAATATATTTGCCGGTAATTGATCTAAGTCATCGACGGAAAAAGAGACATAGATAATACATCACAATAATCTTTAAAAGGGTTGTGTGTGTGTGTGTTATATGGATTTTCCAGATTTATCACAAATACAAACAGATGTTGATGAGCTCAGGGCACAGACTCCATCAATCAAAATAATCAAGAATTCTAAGGGTTACAATTATGAGTATAAGATTTTATCAAATGATGTTGGAGAGGTTGATAGAATTCACAAGCTTATTGAGGGGGTGATTCAGAAATGGCAGGCGACAGAAAACCAGAAATAACAGATGAAGAAATATTGAATGCAACAAGATTGGGTCTGATTAAAAGAATGACAGAAGCAAAGGCCCTGGCTTATGATCTAGCAGTTGAAGCTCAGAAATTCCAGGCCAGATTGAGAAACACTGAAAGCGAAATAATGAAAATTGAAAATGATCTCTTGATTCTAAACAACCAGGAGAAAACTAAATTACAGGAGGTAAAAAAAAATGAGTGATGAAAATGCAGGAGCTGTGGAAGGTTTCACATTGTCCGGAGAGGAAGTGTTTGAATTAAAGGACAAGAAATTTACTATATCAGCAGTGCCGTATTACAGGGACATGAAAAGTTTGGACAAGCCAGACCAGATGAAAAGAAAACTGATTGTGCCTGTAAAGCTTTCAAATGGAACTCTAGCTGAATGGGTTGCCAACAAGACAAGCCAGAAAGTTATCATTGCAAAGAAAGGACGAACTTTGGGAAGTTGGGTAGGATTCCAGGGAGAGTTTGTTATTAAAAACCAGATTGTAGGCAGTGATGAAAAGAAAGTCATTTATCTGCAAAAGTAAATGGAAATTACTTTCAGATTAAAATTTATTCGGTTTGAGGGCGATTCAATCCGGCCCTATTATACTCTTAAAAAATTTGAAAATGGAAATAACAAAAAAGGAAGCAGACAGGAAAAGGAAAATTGACATAATAAGAGAGCACCTTAAAAAAAGTGTGGATGGAAAAAGTCCCCTTATAGAAAAAGAATTTATTAATTTGATGTGTTATGATTGGGGCATTTCCCCTCGGAGTTTCAAGGAATACTTAAATATTGCAATGTGGATGGAAGATTTGAAAGTAATAGGGGGTAAAATAATAAAATGACAAAACAAGATTTTAGTTTGAAGTTTGAAGATGGTAGTTTTCATAAAGAAATCGAGATATGTGAATGCGGGCATGAACATAAGAGAGGCGGAAATCATGTTTTTAAGACGTGTTATAACTGGTCTTTTATTGCTACCAGGTATAACCAGGGGATAATTTGCCCTTGCAAAAAATTCAAACCTCAAAGTCAGGATGCCTCAACTCGCAAGAATGAGGAAAACAATTCTAAAAAATTG
>JBBDYV010000100.1:0-2561 GCA_040900515.1 Candidatus Pacearchaeota archaeon
ACAATAACAATCTCAAAAGCTAATGTGCAAGCTACCCTTCGTGCCGAAACATCAGTTCTAGCAGCAGCAAACCCAAAATTTGGAAGATTTGATCCTTATCAGTCAATTGCACAGCAGATAGATTTGCCTCCAACTTTAATCAACAGATTTGATATCATTTTTACATTGAGGGATATTCCTGACAAAGAAAAGGATACAAAAATTGCAACCCATGTTCTCATGGAGCACAGAAAAGAAGGAGAAAGCATGTTAATTAACAAGGAAATTTTCAGGAAATATGTTGCATATGCAAAGCAAAGAATAAAGCCATCCCTCAGTGAGGAAGCGGTTGATGAAATAAAAAGATTTTATGTTGATCTTAGAAACAGGCCAGTTGCGTCAGAGACATCTTTAAGACCAATACCAATTTCAGCGAGACAATTGCAGGCTCTGATAAGAATGTCTGAGGCTGCCGCGAAATTAAAGCTTAGAGAAGTTGTCACAAGAGATGATGCAAAGCAATCCATTGAACTTATGAAATATTATCTTATGGAAGTTGGTTACGATTATGAATCAAAAACATTTGACATTGACCGAGTTACAACAGGCATTTCTTCATCTCAAAGAGGCAAGATATTTACAGTAAGAGACACTGTAATAAATCTTGAAAGCAGGCTAGGAAAAATGATTCCTGTTGAAGAAATTGAAACGGAGCTTGAGGGAAAGATGACAAAGGACGAAATTGAGGAAGCAATAAACAAGCTGGCTTCCCAAGGAGAAATTTTCAGGCCAAGGCGTGGTTTTGTGGCAAGAACTTCATAGGCTGCAAGTCAACAAAGATACTAATAAAAATAAATAACAATTCACAAAAATAACTTTAGATTAACTATAACTTTATTAAAGGAGTTTTCACATTAACAATATATTCAATAAAATGCCAGACGAACAGCAATTCAAGAGAAATATTGCATTTAAGCTCAGAGTCGGGGACATAATTGCAGGAAAGCCGGTAATTGAAAATGAAAGGTTTCTGTATCTTGACCTTAACGGCAAAAAAATTGTAAGGGTAAATCTTGTTGGAAATGTTATTGATAAATATGAAAGCGACAGTGGGCGAGATAAGCAATTCTCTATAATAACTTTAGATGACGGCTCGGGGCAAATAAATGCCAAGGCATTCGGAGATGATATCAAAAGACTTGTGGCAGTTTCTCAAGGACAAACTGTTGTAATTATAGGAGTTTTAAGACATTTCAACAATGAGCTTTACATTTCCCCAGAAGTAATCAGAGAGATGGATCCAAAATATCTTCTTATAAGAAAAATAGAGGTTGAAAAAAAGAAAGGAAAAACTGCAGAACCTCTTGCAAAAGACCAGATGAATGCTGTTAAAGATAAAATTCTTGGAGCAATAAAGGCAGCCGAGGAAGAGGGGGGAATTGAAATGGACAAACTTATCATGACTCTTTCAAACATCACTCCTGTAATAATTAACCAGGAAGTCGAGAAATTCCTCGAGGAAGGAATTATCTTCGAACCAAGGCCTGGAAAAGTCAGGTATTTGGGTTAAAATGAAAACGGCGTATGTTGCTGCAAGGTTTGCCAGAAAAGAACAAGTAAGAAAAATTTATTCTATGTTGGAAAAAAAAGGTTATTCTATTTTTTATGACTGGACAAATGAAAATCCAATTAAACCTTACGATAAAAATCCTGAATTAACAGAAAAAATAGCAAAAAGATCTTTGCGTGCTTCTGAAAATTGTAATTTATTTATTTTAATTAGTGATAAGGAAGGCACGGATATGTATGGGGAATTATGTTCAGCTATAACATCAAAAAAACCAGAGATATATGTTATAGGAAATTTCTTGGGCAGGTCAAAATTTTTCTTTCACTCTTCTGTAAAAAGGAGAAAAACGATAGAAGAAGTTATTAAGGAATTAAAGTAATTTCTCCAAACCAGAAAGTCCAATAACTAATCCTGTCCCTGCTGCAAGATTGTAGACTTCTAATGTTCTCAATCTCCATTTAGCCTTTTTATCCGCTAATTTTAATGTTCCTTCAACAAATTCATTTCTTGAAACATAATTCCCAATTCCAACATATGGCCAAAAATCACTATTCTTTCTAAAAATTCTCAATTTGTAATCCGGTTTCATATTATCTTAGAATCATCTCTTTTTCTTCCCAAACCCCTTTCCAAACTTCTTGTTGAAGAAATAAGCAAGCCATATCAATACTGCCAGTCCAACAAGTGAAAGGACAAGTTTCAACCAGTCTTCGGCAAAATTCCAGTATCCTGCAATATGCCACAGAACTATACCTACTCCACCAGCCATCAACCCAGCCCCAACCGCTTCCAGCCCAAAGACCAAAGCACCTATTGCAATGATAATTATTCCCAAAGGCAATGCAATCAAAAATACGTTTCTTGAATAAACTTCCCTATCTTCTTCATATTCCATTCTGCATGTGTAGGCAGTGTCGCAGTATCCTAAGGGATTGTTCACTTCCCTAGGCCCTATGTAATCACTCCACTTTCCTCCGACAGTCTGGCAATCAGCAGAATTATTCACATACCA
>JBBDYV010000101.1:0-2529 GCA_040900515.1 Candidatus Pacearchaeota archaeon
CTCTAAAACGGCCATGTTCAAAACTTCCTGTACTCCTGTTCCCTGATAAACATCAAGAACTTCTTTCTTTATTTTATCAAGTGCAGCTTTTTGTTTGTCTGCAAGTGGTTTCAAAACTTTAAAATCATCTTCTCCAGGAATGTATTCAATTAGTCCAGCTTTGGATGCCTGCCTCAAAGCCAGCTCCGAATCAGCGGAACAAGGATAAATCATGTAATCAGGAAACCTGTTCTGGAGTTTCTGTATATTTTCATTTGCATTCCCTGCGTCAGCTTTATTTGCCGCAATTATCATAGGCTTGCAATGTTTTCTTAACTCAGAGGAAAATTTCATTATCTCTTCTTCAGTCCATTGGGAAGGTTTCCTGTTTTGGGCAAATGAAAGTTTCAGCAGAACATCTTTTACATCATTCTCTTTAACTTTCAGCCCGGAAAACTGTTTTGCAACAGCCTGTGCAAAATTCATTCCTCCACTTCCTGCTTCCTGTTCAGCCTTTCTTACAAAGCTTTTCCAAACTTTTATCATTATATTAAAGAACCACTTGTTTAACTCATCTTCCAAAAATAAAACATCATTGCAGGGATCATAGATTGCAGTTGACAATTGCTTCCCCCCTTCATCAGTCATTCCAGATGCATCAACAATATGAATAAAAACATCCGCCTGTCGCAAATCATCCAAAAATTTATTTCCCAGTCCTTTTCCTTCACTCGCTCCCTGAACCAACCCCGCAACATCCATCAAATCAATAGGCACAAATCTACTGCCATTTAAGCAAAAGCCATGCTGGGGGTTACACTTGACTCCAAATTCTTTTTCTATGCACTCAACCTTGACATAACCAACCCCATGATTTGGTTTTATTGTTGTAAAGGGATAGCTTGCAATTTCAACTTCCGCTAGTGTTGATGCTTTGAAAAATGTACTTTTTCCAACACTTGGTTTTCCTACAAGTCCTATTAACATTTTATTCTAATTTTTCCCCCATTATATTTTTATAAATCTGCTCAATTTTGACACGCAAATCATTAAGTGTTCCATCATTCACTATTTTAAAATCTGCTACAGCCATACATTTTCCAACCTGCTGCCCAGTATTTATTTCATTAACCCCAAAATCTCTTTCATCAGCTTTCACAAAAAGCTCCCATGTCTTTGGATCTGATAATTTGTTTCTCCTTAAAACCCTTTCAAATCTTATATCAACAGGAACATCCACAGATACAAGATAAAAATCTTTAAATTTTTTCAATTCCTCAATCTCCCCTGGATTTCTTATTCCATCAATTACATAATTTTTCTTAAAATCAAGTCTCTTAATTATTCTCTTAATCCATCCTCCAGAGCCTTCATATTTTCTTATAAGGTTTCCAACATCCTGTAGGCTTTCCCTCATGATTGGAATTTCTATTTTTGAAACAACTTCCCTAACCATTTGGGATATTGTGTAATATTCAAATCCCTTGTCAATGAAATATTTGGCAGCTTCTGCCTTCCCCGATGCAATTCTTCCTGTTAAGCCTATTATCATGAGGATTAAACCCAAAAACCATTTATAAATATTATATCAATTTCTCAAATTCTTCTCTGCTTAGTTTTGCCTGTTTTAATATTTCTCTTAAAAGCCCTTTTCCAATCTTTTCATCAGCATGAACAGGAACAACAGTTCTCCTTCCATCAGGGTGTTTAAATCTTATATGACTACCTTTTGTATAAATCATTTCAAAATCTAATTTTTCAAGTATTTTGCATAATTCTCTACCAGAAATCTGCGGAAATTTTGCCATTTTAATTGGAAGCTAATGATGGTCTTTTCACTTGTACTTTTTGAATTCCTATAAATCTCATCGGTTCTATTTCTTCTCCATCAGAATCTAAACATAATTCAATAGCCTCTTTTATTCTTTCAACTACCTCTGATATAGTTCTACCTTGAGTATGACATCCCTGAATATCTGGAACAGTAGCTACATAAACTCCACCATCATCCTGTTCAATCAAAACTGTAAAATCCAACACTTTCTTTTCCATCACTTAAATTAGATTTAATTGTATTTAAGCTTTCTGTTTAAATCTATCATTTTATCTTATTCTCTGTTCCTCCTTTTCCCTCTTTAACATGACGTCGCTACGGCGTGTTAGGATTTTGCTCCCTCTTTCTTCTTCTCCATAATATTATCAGTACAATAATTATGCCTATAATTATTATCAACATTACAATCCACAAAATTATTGTTCCGAATGTTATCGGTCTTCTTGCAACAACTTCGAAGTGTGCACTTGAAGGAGCAACACCCCCAGGATATCTCAACTCAAGTCCAACAACATATCTCCCCACGGGAAGACTTCCTGTTCCAAAGTTCCTGTCAAAGTTTATCCTATCTTGTATAAGCAAGGTTTCTTTTTGTGTCAGATAAATTCTTCCGCTATAGTCCCTTATTGTATAATCTAAAGTTACATCCATTCTCTCTCTATCTCCCAATGGGATTAAAGTAACTCTTGTTCTCAAATCTTCTCCTTTAATAACAA
>JBBDYV010000102.1:0-2482 GCA_040900515.1 Candidatus Pacearchaeota archaeon
AAACCAAGATTTTCAAGAAGCTGCACATGATTTTTCACCGGGAATTTAAATTTTTGTATTTTTCCAACCTTATGAACTTCTTTATATTTTTCTTCACCCCCAATGGGAACACTTTCATGTAAAATATTTGGGAGCACAGAAATAAACCCATCTATCTTTTTTCTTAATTCCGTTTCATTTTCATCAATTTTTTTAAGTTCGTCGGGAATTAATTTGGCCCGGGACATCAATTCCTTAAATTTTTTATTGTTATTGGATTTTTTTGCCTCGCTTATCCCGATTGAGACCTTATTTCTTTCAGATCTAATTTCATCCTCTTTATATTTTAATTTTCTCCATTCTTTGTCCGCAGAAATTATTTCTCCAACAATTTTTTCATCATATCCTCTTTTCCTGCAATTTTCCCTAACAACTTCCGGGCTCTCTCTAATAAGTTTTATATCAATCATATAACAAACAGAAGAATATTATATTTAAAACTACCTTTTCAAATAAAGGTTTAAAAAAGACAAAGCCTATAAAAGGCGATGGTTGAAGACTGGAATTTTAATTATTCCGTCAAGCCAATTTAACAAATAAAATGGCAGAGATGACATCGGGATTGATTTATGAGATTATAAATGCATATGGCAATTTTCTGGGAACTCTGCCTGATTGGGGCCAGAACTTCCTTAACCTATTTCTTCTCGTTATATTTATAACAGGATACTTGATATTCATCTGGAAACTTTATAGATTCATAGCCACAAAAAACGTTCTTGATTTGGATCTTAATAAATACAACAAATCAAATCATCCTTTGACTGCAAAAGTTCTTGCCGGCGGGCTGTACTTTCTTGAATATGTTATAATACTTCCATTCATAATTTTCTTCTGGTTTTCTGTGTTCACTTTGTTCCTTATACTTCTTACAAAAGATATTGAAATAGGCACAATTTTAGTCATATCAGCAGTAATAATATCATCCATAAGGATGGCTTCTTATTACAAGGAAGACCTTGCAAAGGAAACAGCTAAATTGCTGCCTTTCACTCTTCTTGCAATTGTTATAGTAACTCCCGGCTTCTTTGATTTTGAAAGAATAATTGGAAACTTTTCTGAAATTCCGATGTTTTTCAGCAGTGTCTTTGTTTATCTGTTTTTCATAATATCCCTTGAAATAGTTCTTAGATTTTTTGATTTCATCTTTTCTCTGTTTGGATTGGAAGAAGAAGGCGAGGAGAAGGAAGCCGAGTAAAGCCAAAGGCACAAAAAGGTTTTTAAACTAATTTTGAAATCTTATTCTATGCCAAAACTGAAAAGATTAAAACTTTCCGTTAATGTCATTTAACAAGTAAAATGCCAAAAGTTCGTATCAAGTTAAACAGCACAAGTATAGAAATGCTTAATGCTATCTGTGAATCTATAAAAGATATTGCGAGAAAATCAGGGATAGCAATTTCTGGGCCTGTTCCTCTTCCAACACAGAGACTTAAAATCACAACAAGAAAAAGCCCTTGCGGAAACGGAACAGCAACGTTTGATAATTTTGAGATGAGAATTCACAAGAGGCTCATAGACCTTCCTGCAAACGAAAAAGTCCTTCATGGGATAATGAAGATGCAAATACCAAAAAGCGTCAACATAAAGATAGAGATGAAGGATTGATTATTCTGATTAAGTTTAAAGTATATTTCTTGGAACATATTTGTTTTTAAAAGGGGAATGGCATGTTCAAAGACCTAATAAAATGAGGCAGTATCACGAACTCTTAAAAGACATTTTAGTTAATGGAGATGTGCAATATGATCCAAGAACAGAAGAGCAAGTTTTGGGTATTTCCGGGCATTTAAGCAAATATAATATGAGTGAAGGGTTTCCTTTGGTTACAACAAAAAAAGTTGCACCAAGACTAGTATTTGAGGAATTATTCTGGAAAATGAGAGGGGAGAGAAATGTCAAACCGCTATATGATAGGAAGGTTCATATCTGGGATGGCAATGCATTTGATCATTATCTTAAAAGACATGGTTTAAAGGGAGAAGTGCCAAAGCACACTGAAAAATGGGAAGAAGAATTCAAAAAATACAAGGAGAAAATTGGAAATGATTCTGAATTTGCAGCTGTAGAGGGAGATATGGGGCCTATTTATGGATATCAATGGAGACACTGGAAAAAACAAAATGGCGAAGAAATAGACCAGCTGAAAAAAGTATTGAAAGGAATAAAGGAAAAACCAGGTTCGAGATATCATGTAATGTCTGCGTGGAATGTTGGAGAATTGGAAGAAATGGCTTTAGGGCCTTGTCCTTTCTGGCATCAATTTACTGTTTACGGAGACAATCTTGATTTGCATACTGTTCAGCGTTCATGTGATGTTTATCTTGGAGTTCCATTCAATATTGCACAGGAATCTGCATTGCTTTATACTGTGGCAAAAGAGACAGGATTAAAACCAAGAAAGTTCATTCATGATTATATCAATGTCCATATTTACTTGGGG
>JBBDYV010000103.1:0-2480 GCA_040900515.1 Candidatus Pacearchaeota archaeon
GCTAAAGCGACGATGCAGGCAATCAATGCAACAAATAATGGAGTTTCTTTGGAAGAATATGCAAAATCAAATCAAAACATCGAACTGAGGCAGGCTTTGGAGAAATGGGGGAGACTGAATCCGAGATGATTATCAGTGGAAAAAGTTTAAAAAATAATTTGCGATTCTATCATTAATGGTTGCGTGCTGCCAAGAATATTTTCCATCATCATCTCTTGAAAAAACATAAACTTTCTTCTCTTCACTATAATGTAAAAACCTTTCCTCTGCCAATTTATTAGCAGCTAATTTATACACCCTCTTCATTTTTTCATCAGTAACGTTTCTTTCAGCAATTATCTCATCAATTGTTTTTCCGATTCTCTTCTCTTTGGGATCTAATGTCAGAAATATCCCTGTTCTTGCCAAATCTGCAATTGACCCTCCATCCGCACAACCCATGGAAAAATAATGTGCAAGGCAATTATTTAAATATTTAGATAATATAACATAAAAATGGCACAGGAAAGAAATTCTAAATACCGAAAAGCGGTGTTTGTTCTAGCATACTCTCTTGAAAGCAAAAGTCCGCAATATATTCTCCTTAAAAGAAAACTTCACTGGAAAGGTTGGGAATTTCCAAAGGGAAAGATAGAGAAAGGGGAAAACAAAATCCAGACTGCAAGAAGAGAACTTAGGGAAGAAACAGGACATAAAACCTTGAAGATTAAAAAATTCAATTACTCGGGAAGATACAAATATCATAAGCTTCTTCCGGACAGACCGAGGATTATCGGACAAACTTTTGCGCTTTATGCAGCAGAAGTGAAGAAAGGAAAAGCCAGCCTTGATCCAAAAGAACATTCTGGGCATAAATGGGTTGATTTCAAAACTGCGTTAAAAATGCTCAAATGGCCAAATCAGAAAAAATCTTTAAGAATGGTAAATGAATGGCTAAACTCGCCCAGGCGTGGTCAAGTTTAAGAATGGTAAATGGATGGCTGATGAAAGAAAAATGAAAATGAACTTCCGCAAAATACAATTAAGCTTAGGAACAGGGATCATATTGGGAAAAGATGAAAAAGGCAATGACTATCTTATGAATGATTTCAAAGGAAAGGAAAATGTAATTCTGCATACTGTTTCTCCAGGAAGTCCGTTTGGAGTTATTGTTCCCGTAAAGGAAAAAACAAAAGTCGCCAAAAAAGAAATTTACGAGGCGGGAATCTATGTTGCAAGATACAGTCAGGATTGGAGAGATAACAAGAAAGATGTAAACATGAGTGTCTTCACAGGAAAAGATATTTCAAAGCCAGGCAGTGCAAAGGCAGGATTATGGAATGTCAAATCTGGAAAAACAAAAACAGTCGTTATTAAGAAAAAAGATATTCTGAAATTAGTGGAGAAAAATAGTTCTTGATTCACGATGTTCACATATTGATTTAAATGTGTTAATGTAAAAATCTATTTAGTAATTTGGTTTTATCATTAACTATAAAATATTAATAGTTGAACGGAGTGAAGCAAATTAACAAGCGAGTGTCAGCAAATGAATTAATAATTAAATAAAAGGAATAAAAAATAAAAATAATTCTTAGAACCACTTGTTATGGTCACAGCATTTGCATACAGCCCCCAATCCTATCAAAACGAACAAAGCTGTATACCAGTTAAGCCAGCCGAACCATGATATGACTGAAATATCTTGAAGTAAGTAGAGAAGACCTACAACAAGAACAAGCCAACCGAACCACTTGTGATGTCCGCAACCACACATTTCACCGCTCATTGCCATTTTTTTTGCCATTATGAATTACCTCCTTATATTTACAATAAGGATTTTAGCTTTTTATAGGTTTTCTCTTTAACAAATTAAACAGGTCTTGCAAAATGCGCCAATCGGGAATCGAACCCGAGCGTCCGCCTTATTCCGTTGGACGTCTGCCGCGACAAACGCCGAAGCATCGTCATTTGTGGGAAGGCGAAATCATACCATTAGATCATTGGCGCCCAATAAAGATATAAAAAGAGAGTTATATAATGTTTATCATGTTTCAAGAATCAAGCATTCAGCTGGGAAAGAAGGGAGTAACCGAGGATTTTATAATAACTTTGAAGGGGCATTTTGAGAATCACCAGCAAGTAAAGATTTCTGTTTTGAAGAACGCAAGAAAAAACAAGGAAGATGTGAAAATGCACGCGGAAAAAATACTTGAGAGAATGGGAAAAAGATACACATACAAAACGATTGGCTTCACTATAATTCTCAGGAAATGGAGAAAGGAAGTCAGGTAAGATATATTTCTTATTCCAACAATCTTTATTAAGCAATCAAAACCAAGAATTTCATGGGTAACATAGCAGGAGTTATAATGGGAGATGAAATAGAAAAAATTATTGATGTCAAAGCTGCAAAGATACCCTTAAGAATTCTTAAAACAAAAGAACAAGAACATTATCGCACTGAGGCACATAGATTATTTTTTACGCACGAAACAGAA
>JBBDYV010000104.1:0-2427 GCA_040900515.1 Candidatus Pacearchaeota archaeon
GGAATGGTTAAACACAATCATCTGATACTAAGTTATAATTATCTTAACGACAGGAAGTATTTAAATATTTCTATTAATAATTCAAATACGTGCGCCAGGATGGCGGAATGGTTAACGCGACTTACTGATACTAAGTGCCCTTGGGGCGTGCGGGTTAAATTCCCGCTCCTGGTGCGCATGCCCTTTATCCAACTAAATTTGTATAATAAAATAAAATGACAAAATACAAAATAACAATATCTGGAATGCATTGTGCGAGCTGCGCGAGCAATGTTGAAAAAAGTTTGAAGAAAGTCTCTGGAGTAAAAGAAGCAAATGTAAGTCTTATGTTGAAAAAAGGAATAGTTCAAGCAGAAAGCAGCGTTTCTGAAAACGAACTTAAGAAAGCTGTTGAAAGAGTTGGATATAAAACAATTGATATAGAAAAAGAATAAATAAAAATGTTAACCTTGTAAAACTCTATATTATAATGCTGATTAATAATTAAAATTAAAGATAACAAAAAATGAACCACAAACACAAAAACATGCATCATGAAGAACACAATCATGAAGCTCCTGTTGAAGACACAGAAATCCAGGATTGGAAGAAAAAATTGGTTTGGAGCTGGATTTTAACAATTCCAATTGCTTTGCTGATGCTTTCTGAAAGAATTTTTGGTTTTGAAATTATTGAAATGCCTTATTCAATAATTGTAATTCTTATTTTGGGATTTCCTGTTTTGTTTATTTTCGGATGGGAAACAATGAAAGGTGGGATGCGTGGCTTGTTTACTTTTTACTTTAATATGGATTCTCTTATTGCGTTGGGTACAATAGTTGCTTATCTTACAGGATTTGCGAGTTTTGCAGGAATTGTGCAGGATTATTCCGGTGTTGCTGCAATGATTATGGCATTTTTTACAACAGGAAAATATGTTGAGGCTGTTGCACGTGGAAGAGCAAGTAGGGAAATTATGAAACTTCTTGAATTAGGAGCAAAGAATGCTATCGTTATTAGAGGGAGTAAGGAAATAGTTGTTCCAGTTTCAGAAGTTCAGGTTGGAGATGTTATGATTGTAAAACCCGGAGAAAAAATTCCTACAGATGGTCTTGTTGTAAAGGGAGAGAGTGCCGTTGATGAGTCTATGGTTACTGGAGAGAGCCTTCCTGTTGACAAATTGAAAGGGAGCAACGTTATTGGTGCGACAATAAACCAAGATGGAATTCTTTATGTTAAGGCAACAAAAATAGGAAAAGATACTTTTCTTGCACACATCATCAAACTTGTTGAGGAAGCACAGAGCGAAAAAATACCAATACAAAAACTTGCAGATAAAATAACAAGCGTTTTTGTGCCGGTTATTTTGGTTCTTGCAATATTAACTTTTGCAAATTGGTGGTATTTTTCTGCCGATTTAAGTAGAGCTATTGGAGTTGGTGTTGCTGTTCTTGTTATCGCATGTCCTTGTGCTCTTGGTCTTGCTACTCCGACTGCATTAATGGTTGGTAGTGGAATGGGGGCTAAAAGAGGAATATTGATAAGAAAAGGTGAAGCAATTCAAACCATAAAGGAAGTAAAGACAATTGTATTTGATAAAACAGGAACAATAACAAAAGGAAAGCCTGAGATCAGAGAGATATATGCAAAAGTAAAAGAAAATTACATGATGGAAACTGCAGCAAGCCTTGAAAAACTTAGTGAACATCCTCTTTCCAAGGCAATCGTTAACAAAGCAGGCTTAAAAAAATACAAAAAAGTTACAGCTTTCAAAATTCTTAGAGGGAAAGGTGTTGAAGGAAAAATAGGAAAGAACGAAATTGTAATTGGAAACAGCAACCTAATGAAGGAAAGAAAAATTTCGCTTGGTGGATTTGATGATAAGATAGAGAAATTTGAGAGAAAAGGCTATACTACGATTATTGTTTCTGAAAACAAAAAAATTCTTGGAATTATAGGAGTTGCAGATGCTGTAAAGGAAGATTCAATAACTGCTATCTTTGAATTGAAAGAAATGGGCTTCAAAACGATAATGATAACGGGGGATAATGAAACTACTGCACGTGCCATTGCAAAGGAAGTTGGAATAGATGAGGTAATTGCAAATGTTCTTCCAGAGGATAAAGCAAAGAAAGTTCAGGAACTACAAAAATCTGGAATGGTTGCATTTGTTGGAGATGGAATAAATGATGCTCCCGCATTGAAGCAGAGTAATGTTGGAATTGCAATGGGAACGGGGACAGACATTGCAATAGAGGCAGGAGATTTGGTTCTTGCAAACGGAAGTCTTTCGGGAGTTGTTTCTGCAATAAGACTTTCAAAGGCAACATTCTCAAAGATAAAACAAAATCTTTTCTGGGCTTTTGCATATAATATTATAGCAATTCCTATTGCTGTTGCTGGCTTTCTTCATCCAGTTATAGCAGAGATAGCAATGGCCTTGTCAAG
>JBBDYV010000105.1:0-2332 GCA_040900515.1 Candidatus Pacearchaeota archaeon
AATACAAACAGGAAATGGTTTCCTCCCTTAAATTCGCCTTGGAAAGCAAGAAGATAGAGGGACGCAGTTTCGTCATTCTCAATGCAGAGAAAAACATAAGGGATACCATGATAGGAACTGTTGCAAGCATAATCTCAAACTCCAATGTCTATGAAGAAGGAACAGTTATAGTAACAATGGCACACAACGGAGACAAAATAAAAGTCTCTGCAAGGAATGTTGGAAAAACAGGAAGGAACGTCAGGGAGATATTACAAAATGTAATAAATCATATGGATGGAGAAGTAGGAGGGCATGAATTTGCTGCGGGATGTAACATTTCTATGAAAAATGAAAGCCTGTTTTTAGGGTTGCTAAAAAAAGAACTTGAATTGGAAGTAATAAAAATATAAGGTTGCAGGACAAGAAAAGAATAATCAAAAATTTAATTTATAATATATAATTTCTCGTCGACAAAGTATCTCATTATTAGCACTTTTTCCTTACATTTATAAAGTATGAAAATCCCCCTTAAATTATGGAACTTGAAGTAGGAGATAATATATTGTGTACTGTAGACAGAATAGTCGGAACAGTCGTTTTTGTAAAAATGCATCTCAATAAAGGAGATATTGAAGGCAGCATTGTTTTCTCTGAAGTAGCCCCGGGAAGAATAAGGAATATTAGGGATTATATTGTTCCAAAGAAAAAAATAGTATGCAAAGTTCTTAGAATTTCATCTTCAGGGCATGTGGATTTATCATTTAGGAGAGTTACACAGAAGGAAAGCAAGGAAGTCAAAGAAAAAACAGAGGAAGAACAAAGTTATATTAAAATTCTAAAAAGCATTCTTAAGGAAAAGGCGGAAGATGTAGTGGAAAAAATAAAAAAATCCGGCAATCTTTATGATTTTTTTATGGAAGCAAAGGAAAATCCAAGTGACCTTGAAAAAATTCTTGGAAAAGAAAATGCGGGAAAAATTCTGGATATATTAAATACCCAAAAAAAGAAAATATCTGTAATAAAAAAGGAATTCAGTCTATCAAGCACCAATTCAAACGGCGTGAATGACATAAAAGAAGTTTTGGGAGCAGTTAAAGGTGCAAAAATAAGATATATTTCAGGCAGTAAATACACAATAGAAATGGAGTCCGACGATATGAAGGCTGCAGGAAGTGAAATTAGAAAAATGCTTGAAGAAATAGAAAAAAAAGCCAAAAATAAAAAGATGGATTTTAGCATTAAAGAGAAGTAAATAAAAACCAATAAAAAGCTTTCAAGGCACAAAGAAACATTTTGCATTATCATAAAGCTTAAAAACAAAAAAGGTGACATACTTTTATGAAAAAAACAGAGGTCAGAATAAATAATTTCCAGGTGATAGTTATAGGTATTGTTTTTGATCCAAAAGAAAGAAAAGTGTTGATAGGAAGAAGGGAAAATGATCCTTATTTTCCAGAGTTGGCCTGGACATTCCCTGGAGGAAGGCTTACTGACGACGGAGAAATCAACAAAACACTAAAAGATAGAATTAGAGCACAGACGGGCCTGGAAGTCAAAAACTTGGGAGCTATCTTTGCTAAAACTTATGAGGAAAAAAGAGATGTCATAGCAGTTTATTTTCTATGTGAAGCTCTGAGCGGAAATGTAAAGGCTGGGGGGAAATTAAAGGAAATCAAATGGGTAAAACCTCTTGAAGTGGAAAAACATTTTAGAACATCATTCCACCCTAGACTTAAAGAATATCTTGTTCATATAGGATGAAACTAAAAAAGTGCAAATTCTGCAATCCTGCAACATATACTTTAAAAAATTCCTGCCCAAGATGTGGGAACAAAGTCCAAGATGCCCATTATAAATTTGTTAGGATAAAAAAGTCTGCAATAAACGTTAATAATAATTAATCTTGAGGAATAACAGATTAGATAATAAAGGGTAATTTATTTTAAACTAATTTTAAGTTGAAAATTTTTAAGGTTAGCACTTCTTTTTTACTTTATCATTTTCCATATTTGTATTATAATCACAAACCTTTTTGCCTTGTTTCTGCTTTAACTATCTCCATATCTTTCTCCCACAAAACAGTCAGGTCTCTCTTGTAAATTATTGCAGCAGGATGAAATAAAGGAATCAGTTTTATTTTCAACCCATGAAAATCAATCTCTTTTAATTTTCCATGAACTTGTGTTATTCCAGGCATTTTTTCCATTAAATCAACATTTCCGTCAGAAAGAAAAAACTTGGTTGCATAATTCCCCAAAGAACATATTACTTTTGGTTTTATTGTCTTTATTTGTTCAATAAGCCATGGAGTATGTGCCTTTATCTCATCAGGAAGTGGCCCTCTGTTTTC
>JBBDYV010000106.1:0-2202 GCA_040900515.1 Candidatus Pacearchaeota archaeon
TGGACCCCTGTTAGGCTCTTTGCAGGTAAAGCACAGGCAAGACTAGCGAAAATTATGGATTAGAAAAAGTCATGTGTTCATCCTTATTTTGAACGAAATCTCCTTTATATATGGAACTACACAAAAGATTATCTGAAAAATGAAGGTGTTGAGAGACTTATCACGCAAGCTGAGTTTGAACTTGTTGATGCTGCTGCAATAGATATCAAAATTGGCTGGAGAGATATTGACAGAAAGAGAAGTATTGAGCAATATGGTGGAAACCGGGAAGAAAGGGAGAAGCATTACACAATTCCAGAAAGACTTTGTGGAACAGTTTACTTAGAATACCCCTTAAATGACCAAGCATCAAGATAATTTTTTCTTTTTCTTCTTTTTGTTTTTTGAAGAGTATTTTTCATGAATATGGTGTTTTGCTTTTTTTACAAATTTATAGAATAACACTATAAATATTAATAGGAAAAGCGAAGCAATGCTCAGGCTTTCAAACACTTCCCAAATAATAGTAAATCCCTGGCCTGCAAACCAACCGACAAAAAATGCAAAGATACTCCACACAATTCCTGCAACCAATGTCATTATTATGAATCTTGTCCTTGAAACCCCTTTGTCCCCCAAATAAATATTTATCCAGGGCTTTGCTCCTGAAATGAACTTACAGTAAAAGAACGCCAAAGTTATGTGGTTTGCAGTAATGAAATCAAGAGTATCATCAACTCTTTCAAAGAATTTGCCGAGATATTTTACTTTTTTCAGTCTGTCAAAATACTTGCTTCTTCCTATCATGTAAAAAGGATAATCTGAGATTACAATTGCCCAGAAAAACATTATCAGCATCCACCATTTCATATATCCCTGTGAGGCTGCAAATCCAAGAGCAAAGAAAATATTATCTCCTATTACCAACGTTATAAAAATGACACTTAAAATAAATAGCGGACTTGAAGGATCCAGCAGTTCAAGACCCCAACTACCAATGCTGTCCCAAATTACCATCACAAGAAAAGGTAATTTAATATTTTAAAGGTTGTCTTAAGCTCTAAAACACAAAAGCGAAATTGAAAATAGCAATCTTTAAGAAAAGAAATAACTAAGTAGAGCAGATGAAAATAAATAAATATTATGTAATATTTGGACTGATTCTCATTTCTCTAATCAGTTCCATAATTCTTTCTGTAAAACCAGCATCGGAAATATGTGACATAAATGTAGGGTGCGAAGTTGTTTATTATTCAATATACAATTCTTTCCTGGGAATTCAAAACAGTTATTATGGGATGGGAATATTCTCTCTGCTTATACTCATTATGATTTCATATTTCATAAACCCTACACAAAATAAAAAGGCCATCATCAATCTTTCGATATTGGTTGGAGCCTTGGCAGCATTGTATTTCCTTTACATCCAAGGATTTGTTCTGAAAGCTTTTTGCCAGTACTGCCTCATTGTTGATATAAGCATGATTCTTTCCCTAATTTTGATTCTCCCTGAATTAAAAAGGGGAATTGGATTCAAAAATGAAGGACCTTAAAACTAACCAAAGAGGTGCTGAAGCAGTAATCTATCTTGACAAAATACACAATAATGTTATAAAGGATAGGGTAAAAAAATCGTATCGAATTCCTGAACTTGATGAAAAGATAAGAAAGCAAAGGACAAAATCAGAGAAAAAACTTCTTGAAAAGGCTTTAAATATCATCAACATCCCTGCCGTTGAAGATAGCAATGATAAATTTAAGATAAAAATGTCCTATATTGATGGAAAAAAACTTTCAGATAACCTTGATTTATTTCTATTGAAAAAACAAAAAATTATTTGCAAAAAAATAGGTGAAAGTACCGCCAAACTTCACCAATCCGACATAATTCACGGAGATTTAACAACGAGTAACATGATTTATACAACAGACAAAGACGTAATCAGTTTTGCAAAAAGAGGTAATAAAAATGTTAATGTCAAAAGTAAATTAGTGGGAGGGGTTTCAACGGTTAAAAGTAGTTCTTATGGACAAAATTTCAAAGTATTCTTCATAGATTTCGGTTTGGGTTTCATAAGCAATAAAATCGAAGACAAAGCCGTTGACATTCATTTATTTAAGGAGGCATTGGAAGCAAGGCATTTCAAAAACTGGCAAAGTCTGTTCCAGGAATTTCTCAAAGGCTATGAACATTACACAGAACACAAAAAAGTTCTTGGGCAA
>JBBDYV010000107.1:0-2202 GCA_040900515.1 Candidatus Pacearchaeota archaeon
TCTGGAAATCTGCAGGACACAAACAGCTTGCATGGTTTGTATGCATTCTGATATTCAACACAGCAGGAATATTGCCTATAATTTACATATTGTTCTTCCAGAAAAAGAAAGGCAGAAAATAAAAATATTTATTATTTTTTAGGATGGGGGTTTAGAATATCTTTGAGTTGCTCCCATGCTTTTTCAACAAAGGAATTTTTGTCTCTACTATAGCCTTTAAACCCATGTCTTAAATTGTATCTTTCAAGAAGGTATGCAAGTATCCCATAAACACTTTCTTTAACTGTTTCGCTTGTCTCCAGTCTGTGAATCTTGAAATTCTTGTCAACAATTCCCTCTTTCTTTGCCTCGTCTATTATATAATTGAATCTTTCAAGATGCCAGGGATAAGACGCAATTCCAACATCTTTCCCGCCTTTTTTCTTTATCCTTTCCAAAGAATTCAGTATATTCTCCATACTGTTATGTGAGCTTCCTTCAACCATCATCTGAGAAGGATTGATTCCGTGCTTTCTCAGTTCGTTGTAAGTCATATATCTCTCACTGTCTTTCAAAGGAACATTTCCCTGCTCTCCGCTAATAACAAAATAAGCGTGCTTTCCTTTTGGGTCAGCTTCAACTTCTTCATCATACTCTTTCTCAGCTCTTTTAACTCTCTTTTTATAAACAGGATCTCCGAGAGGAATTATTATGGCATCCAAAGATTTTCTTGCCAAAAACAAAAACACAGAAACAATGAAAAAAACCAAAGCCAAAAGATTAACTATACTTTTGCCCAAAGATAACTCGTTGATAACATTTCCAGTCATGCTGACATAAGGCAAACTTAAAATTACAAAAGTCAAAAGCAGAAACACTGAACTCAAAAATCTTCTGTTCATTTTAAACAAGCATACTTATCATTCTCCCCACAATAAATGCGAGAAGAGCAGCAACTCCTCCTATTAATAACGTCTCAATTGAAGATTTTATCTTACTTCTTTCTGTAATCTTTCCCTTAAACCATCCAACAACAATGAGGGCAATTCCCGTTAGGGCAATTGAATATGTAAATTGATTTTCAACCAGCATCTGATTTTGTGTTATTGCAGCTGCAACGAAAGAAAGCAAAGGAATGAATCCTATAATAAAAAATGAAAAAAATGTGACAGTTGCAGTTTTAATCTGATTCTTTTTGGGATTTTTTGACAGTTCGTTTCTTGACTTTGTTGAAAGGTAATTTGAAATTGCCATTGAAAAACCATCAGCGAAAAGATTCGCAAACCCAAGAATAAGAATTATTGATGAACTCAATGATGCCCCAATAACCCCCGCGACAACTGCGAAAGTTGTAACACTTCCATCAATTCCCCCATATACAAATTCAGGAAGATATTTTCTCTCGAACTTATTGGATTCCACATTTGTTTCAAGAAAAAGAACTATAAAAAGTCAACGCCCCAACCAGGACTCGAACCTGGATGCCCTTGCGGGCCAAGATTTTTGCTTCTCTTCTTTTGAAAGGAGAAATTTCTTTCCTAAAGGAGAGGTAGTGTCAGGAGAAACTTGGTTCTCCCACATTTCCAATCTTGTGCAGTACCCTTGTGCCATTGGGGCTGAATAGAAATAGCAAAAAAGAACTATTTAATAAATTATCTCAACACAGTCGTCATGGCCTTTTCAAGCGAACTTCTTGCCCATTCATCATTTTCATCAATCAAAGGTTTTGTTGCTTCATACAATCTTTTTTCAAAAGCCCTTACTTCTTCCTTGGGAACTTTTCCAATGAAATGCATTCCTGCAACACTATCAACAAAAAGAGGGTAATATTCACTCATTAATTATCAAACATAAAGAAATATATAAAGTTAACTTAAATAAAAAATTATCAAAGCATACTCAATCGCCATAAAATTCTACTCAAACCTTTTTTTGGTGCGACAATAGGTTCGTTGCTATTTCCAAAAAAAGTATTGATTGTGTAAACTTCCACTATGTCGCTTGCATTTATCTTCTCGTATACTTTTCTATGGTCAAAATTTCTCGGATTAACGAGATGCACATTTCCGAATTTTTGCAATTGATCAACAAACTCCCCTGCTGAAACTCCCACCCCTGAAGATGCTCCCCTCTCTCTAAAATCATAACATATAACTCTATTCATAGGAAGAGATACATAGCTTCCATCTTTCATGGCTGCTATAAGAGTGTTGTCTAAACCAT
>JBBDYV010000108.1:0-2200 GCA_040900515.1 Candidatus Pacearchaeota archaeon
AGAACAGCAAACACAAACCATTCCAGAAACATCGCAGAATTTGATTTTATGTAATGATATAGATTGTTTTATAGAACAAATAAAAGAATGCAATCCATCAAACTTAACCCATGATTTTGGAATAAATTTGTTTGGATGGATTCAAAACCACACTTATTATTATGAAATAAAGGGTGCGGAGAATGATAAATGTAGGTATTACACGAGAATAGAAAATGTTTACGGAGAGTACGATGAAGAGACAAGGCAAGATTTTCTTGATAGCAATATGACAGAATCTGAAATTGACCAACAGGAAAAAGAAGTTAATGATGTCCTAAAGATCACAATCGGTGCTGACGGAAGTTGTTTGGTTGATGAACCAGAACTGGCTGAAATATTTACTAATTTAAAGTCAGGCTCTTTGTCTTTTGACACTGTTTCATCCGATTGTGAAGGAGAATTATATTCCGGCAGCTTATATAGTGCGGAATAATTTTTTAGGAATGATTTTTATTTTCTTCTCCCATGTCTTCCTTCCCCCTGCCAGTTTATGAATGGCTTGAGATGATTTATGACTTTTATTGATTTCTTCTGTGCATCCAGGACTTTTTGTATGTTTTTGTAAACTTCAGGAGCTTCGTCCAAACTTGCTTCTGTGAAATTTCCTACCACCCCAGCTTTTTCCATTTCTTTTTTGAAGTTATCCACATTCAATTTCTCCCTTGCCTGTTTTCTTGACATGACTCTCCCAGCTCCATGCGAAGAACTTGAGATGAATTCCTTTGCTCCTTTTCCTTCAACAAGGAAAGAACCATCCCTCATATTTGCAGGAATTATTCCTCTCTCTCCTTTTTTTGCAGGTGTTGCACCTTTTCTATGGATAAACAATCCTTGTTCCTTCAAGGCGTGATTGTGGTTTTTGTTTGTCCAGATTGTGTAACTTATTTTTTTTCCAATAATTTTTTCAACAGATAAAACTGTTTGACGAACCATTTCAAGTCTGTTGAGTTTTGCAAATTCCAACCCAAACTCGAGCAAGTTTTGATATTCTTTTCCTTCCTGCGAGTTTACTTGTAGGGGATAAGTTTCCTCAAATCCCTCTGTTTTCCCAGAAGATTTTTTCATATAGAGAGTCGCAACCCAATGTCCTATGCTACGTGAACCTGAATGAACAACAATCCATGGGAATCCCTTTTCATCTTCATTGATTGAAATAAAATGATTTCCGTGTCCGAGAGTTCCCAAACTCCTCAATGCCTTTCCTGATTCAAGAAACTGAAGCACCTTTTTGTCATAAGGACCTTTTTTGAAATTGGAGAGGATTTTTTCAAACTCTTTTCTTGTTTCAGGACTCACTTTTGATTCTGAACTGTGAGATTCTCCAAGTCCCATAGGAATTCTTCTTTTAACACTTTCATAAATTGCCTTTGCGTTTTTCTTAAGCAAAGATAAAATATTTTTCGGCAATTTTGCAGCAGTCATTCCGCATCCAATATCATAACCAACCCAGGCAGGAACTAGAAATCCGCGAGTTGCGAGAACAGCACCGATTGGAGCAACATAACCTACATGTGCATCCGGCATCAACGAAGCCTTTACAACATAAGGCTCAGAATAACAATCTTTAAATTGATCCAGTGTTTTTCTGTCGGGTTCAAGAGCAAAATTCGTGATTAATTTTTTTGTGTTAGGCATATCAAGAAAAGCAATTCAAAGTTTAATAAAGTTATTCTATCCTTCAATCAGCACACATGAAAGAACAAGCCTTCTTGGATTATAATCTTCAATATCAGCAAAGATAGCAACATTGGCAGTGTATATATCTATATCTGCATTGTTTTCAATTAAACACTCTGCATTTAACGCACAGATTTTTGCTTTGCAGTTCAAATAACCTGGATTTTTGCTGTTTAGAGCTGCTTCAACATCTGCAGGAAAACTCTCTTCATCTGTCATTGTAGGAATTGTATTTGCTTGAATAACGCTGCTTCTCAAAGTATCATTTAACTGAACTGTTCTTAACATGGACAGTTGATCCTGATAAATCAATGATGAAATATCTTCACTGCTTGAATTTTGCCCGGTTAGCAAAAGAATTACAGTTCCTATAAGCAAAATTGCAATGAATGCCTCAATAACTCTTACCCATCCTCTTCTCGATTTTGGAAAAAGCGAAGGATAAAAAAATTCCTGATTTTTTTCTGTGCCTTTTATCATT
>JBBDYV010000109.1:0-2185 GCA_040900515.1 Candidatus Pacearchaeota archaeon
TCAACAGAAAAATCTTCCTTGTTTTGAAGATAGAGAACACGAGTAGTGTTTGAATCTGTTGCCATTGAAACATTCAGAAGCAGTGATTCAAAATTCAACTTTCCAACCCCCTCATCATCAGTCTTGTTTTCCATTTCAAGATAAGCAGGAACTTCATAAGTAATGTTTTCGCTTTCCAATGTGATTGTTTTCAAAGTTGACTGGTTGAGAGAATCATCAAACACAAAATCTATTTTCTTTATCTGCCCTGAAGACAAGGTAACTGTTTGTGTGCTACTCCCTCCCCCGAAGAAAGATTCAAAGAATCCTCCACTGGCATCAGAAGAGTTATCATAGCTTATTTCAACTTCTAGGCTACTATCTCTTAGGTTTGTAAGTTCAAGAGAAAAATCATCAGTTGTTTTTAAAACACCGGGAGAAACATAAAAGTCAGCCGTTTCACCAGATATTGTAAAGTTCTTTATTACATCATCATTTTTGGTTTGCGTTCCTATTTTGTATCTGATGTTTTCAATCCTCATTGAATAGTTTCCTGGCTCTTTATTATTAAGAATAGCATAAGCATAATATGCGTCTTGAATTTTCAATATATTAACATTAGTTGGTTTTCTCACATGATCTCTGTAAAATAAAATGTTGTTTGAAGTCGGAACATCAATGAAATTTCCGGATATTTTTGCAATAAAAGTTTCCTGTTGGGAATATTGCTCATTTATCTCTATTTGAACAGAGGAAACAAAACCAGCAGTGAAGATTAATAAAAGAAAAAATAATGATAATGTTAAAGAAATTTTTGGAGGGTAGTTTTTTAGATTATCACTTTCTTTTATTTTACGACTATTGCTCATATACAACATAAATAAAAGGGATTAATAAAGTTTATTTCAGTCAATTATTTGCTCATATCCTTAAGCTTCTTAAGAACATCATCAAGTTCTCCGCTGTGTCTTCTTGCGGGAGTAGGTCTGTAATGATTTGGAGTTGATGGGGGGAGTATTCTCCTTGGAACGAACCTTCTTACAGGAGATGGGAAGAATGGAGGAGAGTGTGTTCCTGATGACGGACCTGGTTTGTTTCCTCCGAATTTTGTCTTTAGGTATAACCAAAATGTTCTTAGTTTATCTCTAAAGAATATTGCAGTAGCTGTTAGGATTATTAATATAACAAGTATCCAAATCCAAAGATAGCTTCCCGATTTCTTGGCAAAACAGCAAACTTGAGAAAGAGAATCACAAGAGTATAAACTGACCGCTTCTTCTCCAGAGTTGCATTCAGATGATCTGCATACTCCCAAGTTTGTTTCACAAGTGTTTCCTTCTGTTCCTCCTATTTCTCCATTGTTTTTTCTTTCAATACAAATTCCTCTTACACAACATGAAGAACTTCCGCTGACATCAGAAGCAGGAACTTCCGCTCCTCCAATACATTCCTTGTTTGAACTGCATACTTCCCCTCCCTGATTAAAGCATGTAAGAACTTCTGGTTTTTTGTCACAGCAACCAAGTCCTGATGAACATTGGTAGTTATCAAGAATATTCCCCCCTGCACTTGTACAGGAAGCAGGGTAAATACAAGAGTATCCTGCTGTTTCACAGAATGGTTTTGTTATAGTGGTTTCATTTCCTGTCGCTGATTTTGGCGAAATTGAATAAAGAATAAATGCTGTGTTCTTTACACTGTTCTTCCAGCATCCATCGCTTCCTTGTGTTTCTTCAAGCCAGTCAAGAGCATTTGTTTTTTGAGTTGAAATATCCGGTCTCAAAGCAAGCAATGCAAGGGCAGTGTCATAATATCTATCGTTGGAAGTTTCCCAGTACTGACTGTTTTTCTGTTTGGCCAAAAGTCTGTTAACATAAGATTCTCCAAGAATTATTGAAAGAAATGCTTCGGGAAGAGTTCTTGGATTGGTGTCTGCAAGAACAACAAGATATGGAACATATGGACTGATGTCTTCTCCCATGAAACTCAATGCAAGAGATGCCCAGAGAGTTCCTTCATAGCTGCATGAACTTCCGTCGGCAAAGCATAAGGAATTAACGGTTTCCGTTGTTGTTCCTTCGGATGAAGCGGAGTTAACTCCACTTGAAATATAAACTGTTGGTGATGAAGCTTCCCTGAACAATGTTCCTGTTGTGAAGTCTTTGTCACACGAAATTTCATATTCTTTTTCCTGGCATCCTGACTG
>JBBDYV010000110.1:0-2117 GCA_040900515.1 Candidatus Pacearchaeota archaeon
TTCAGCTTGCACTACTATTCTTTCAATTCCATTATCTCTAAGATAGTTTTTGGCATAATCCATTAAAAAATAAACTCCTTTTGAAAAAAAAGGCTTAGTGTCTCCGTTACTTTTCCTCTGCATCCCAAAAATATTTGCCCATCTTATTTTAGCTTTTCCAGAAATTACTTTTAATGAATTGTCTCTTATACTTGCAACTTTTGTATTTCTTCCCTCTTTCAAATAAAAATCTGTGCTTCCCAACACATTTCCGAGCAAATAACTATCCAGACCATTACCATTATAATAACCAAACCTATACTGTTCGATTAACCACTGGTTATTTACAGGATGACTATCTGTTTTCTCTACCTTTACAATTCCGCCATACATGCCTTCTTCTTTTAAGGTTTTGAACGTATTTTTTCCTACAGGAATAACTATTGCAAGCTTCTTTGTTCCGAGTCCTGTTCTTAATATTAATCCCATTAAAAACCGAATTTTAGACCTTTTTTAAGCCTTTTCATCCAGAGCTTTTTTTGCTAGTTTATCAATTAAACTCTAAAACCGCATTTTTTTAAACTTGCCGAATTTCTTGGCCATTTTCATCATTTGCTTTTGAGAAAGCATTGCACCTGGATTTTCCATATTTCCTTGTATTGATGAACTTGATTTTACCATCTCATTGAGCATGTCATACTGTTTCAGAAGAGAACGAATTTCTGCGGCACTCACTCCCGCCCCTTTGGAAATACGGGAAATTCTTGATGTTTGTTTTTTGAGAAGCTCCGGATTGGATTTTTCCTCAGGAGTCATAGATTTTATTATATGTTCCCACTTGGATATCTTTTCCTGCTGATTTTCGAGAAGGTTATCTGGGATCTTTGCTTTTCCCAGGCCAGGTATCATAGATTTTATCTTTTCAAATCCTCCCATTGAATTCATGGATTTTACCTGTTCTACAACATCTTCAAGAGAAAGCCTTCCTTCCTCCAGCTGCTTTTGAATATTTTTTTGCTTGTCTTCATCAGTAACTGATTTTATTTTTTCAATTAATGATTGGAGATCGCCCATTCCGAGAAGTCTTGAAAGGAAAGATTTAGGATCAAATTCCTCTATGTCGTTTATCTTCTCTCCTGTTGTTATGAAGTAGACAGGAGCTTTTGTTTCTCCACAGGCAGTCAATGCTCCCCCTCCTTTTGCCGTTGAGTCCATCCTTGTTATTATAACACCGGTAATTTTGAGAATGTTTTTGAAATCTTCAGATTGTTTTTTTGCAGCTTGTCCTATGTCTGCAGGCATTACAAGAATTGATTCAGTTGGCTGGATTTCCTTATTCAATGCAGAAATTTCCTCAACAAGCTCTTTGTCAAGACTGTGCCTTCCTGCCGTGTCAATGAGAACCACTTTATAGTCTTCCAACTGTTTTTTGAATTTCTTCCATGTTTTCAAAGCGTTTTTTTCTTCAAAGTCAACAAAATAGGGAATATTGTTTTTTTCCGCAAGCTGTTTCAATTGTTCTTTTGCAGCTGGTCTATGAACATCTAGTCCAACAAGAGCAACTTTGTTTCCTCTTTTTGCGTAATAGTTTCCAAGCTTTGCCACGCTGCTAGTTTTTCCCGCCCCATACAACCCTAAAAAAATTATCCTGTTTTGTTCTTTTTGGGGCTTCAGGCCGAGTTTCTTTGATTCTCCAAGAAGAGAGAGAAGTTCATCATGAAGAATCTTGATTATATGTTCTTTTTTATCAATGCCTTTTATCCTTTCATCAAATGCAGTTTCCCTTATTTTATCTGTAAGATTCTTTACAAGAAGAACATTCACATCTGCTTCTAATAAAGCCCTTTGCAAATCTCTTACAATACCCTCAACGAGATTTTTATCAAGAAATATGGCATTTGCTATCTTATCAGTTGCTTTTCTAAGGACTTCGCCAAGTTTTTCTAGCATTTTGAAATGAGGATTTTAGAAGTTAATAAAGTTGCGGTTTGAGAAACTTTATTAAACAATGTTCGCTAGATGTAAGAATGAAAAAGAGTTATTATTATATTCTCGGATGGTTTATGATCCTTTTTTCCATATTTGATTTTTTTGCCTTGAATTTTAATTATTACAGCTTTATTGGTTTTTTATTTCCT
>JBBDYV010000111.1:0-10249 GCA_040900515.1 Candidatus Pacearchaeota archaeon
TTGCGGTTATTGACGTTCTAAGAGTGGGAGAGGGAGTAATAATTCCAGGAGACGGTGCTGTTTATTACGTTTCAAATTTCAAGCTTCTTACATGGAAACCAGAACTTCATGAACTTGTTCACGGAACAATAGCAGAGATAACAAACTTCGGAGCTTTCATAGATATGGGAATGCTTAGAGGAATGATTCATATAAGCCAGACAATGGAAGATTATGTCAGCTTCTCAAAATCAAACATATTGACAGGAAAATCTTCAAAAAGAAGTTTGAAGCAGGGAGATATGTGTATCGCAAGAATAGTTGCCATCTCGCATAAAGGTGAGGATCCAAAAATAGGATTGACAATGCGTCAACCAGGCCTTGGAAAAATAGAATGGGTCAAGGAAGACCAAACAAGAAAAGAAAGAGCAGATAAGAAAACTGCGAAAGATGAGGAAAAGGCAGAGAAAGGAAAAAAGAAAGGGGGAAAGAAAGAGTAAAATGCAAACAGAAATGGTGAGATATATTATCAAAGGCCCAATTAATTTTAATTTGCTGGATGAAATGAGAAAACTGGCTGGAATTGATGAAAATGTAATTTATCCAGGAGACATAAGGGATAATGGAGATGTCAGAGGAGTTTTCCATATGCAAGACAACACCTTGTTAATAGAAGCGAGAAACGCGTATATGATAGGGCAGCTTATTAACAGAAATAGAACAAGAAAAGACCTTGAAAAGAAATTAAATATAACATTAAAACCAACAAAACATTAAAATGCCAAAAGCAAAAAGTAAATCAAAGATTTCCAATTTATTTCATTAGAAAATGAAACAAAAAGCATGCAAAGTCTGCAATACAATTTATGATGAAGGGGACAAGTGCCCAAAATGCGGTTCAAAAGAAAGCACTGAATCTTTCAAAGGCAGGGCAGTTATAATCAATCCGGAAAAATCAGAAATTGCAAATAAATTAAACCTGAAAGAAAAAGGAAATTACGCAATCAAAACAAGATGATTAATTAAATACTAAAATTGTGATATAAATTAAAATGCCATTAAAAATTATTTCAGAAAAAGAAAATTCTTTGTTTTCAAGAAAAGAAATAGTTGCAGAAATAATCGGAGAATCAACTCCCAAGAAAACAGAGGTGGAAACCCTCTTGGCTCAAAAGTTCTCTTCAATACCAGATGCTATAAAAATAGATAGAATACTTTCAAAATTTGGTTCTAATAATTTTGTCATCCATGCCAAGATATACAACTCAAAGGAAGAAAAGGAAAACATAGAGCCAAAAATTAAAGTAAAAGCAAAAACAGCATAAGTAAAACCAGAAAAAATGCCAGCAAAAACAGGAAAAAAGGGAAAAAAACCGCATAAGAACAGGCCGACAAGCAAGAAATATTCAAAATATAAAATAGAAGGCGGGAAAGCATCAATAGGAGATAATAGATTCTGCCCAAGATGTGGTGCGGGCGTATTTTTGATGAAAGCAAAAGATAGATTTTACTGCGGCAAATGTCATTACTCTGAATTTTTAGGAAAGCAGGGACAGGAGAAAAAGTAAAATGGAAGAAGAAATAATAAAAAATCTTGAAGGAGCAGTTGAAAAAAGCAATGTGCATGTTACAGTTTTATCTGATGAGAAATTAGTATGATTAAATAATGGATTTAAAAATATGCCCGATAGTGTTCTCGACCAGGCAAGAAGATTAACTCAGTTTGATTATAAAATAGTACAGGCTTGGGACGATATCACAGGACATTTTACATATCGTATAATCTAATTACAACCTTTAAAAAACTCAATAAATTTATCTAGTATTATGACCGTTTTGCCTTTTTAGTGTATTCACAAACCTTTCTATGCTCTTAAATGCCCTTCTCGCTACCATATCTTCTAGTAATTCTCCTTCAAGGTTGATTTTTAGAAGCCTGTCATCCCTTGAAGTTTTTTCAGGTGATTCATAAGAATGCATTATTTCTCCTATTACAGCGTAAATGTTCCCCAGCACTTTTACCGGCTTAAATTTAGGTCTCGTTGAAGAATCGTTTCTTGATGTTATTTCATATACCTCAACAAAAAAATCAGGTATTTTTTTTACTGAGTAGACTATATATTTCGGCTTCATTTTATATTAAATTCTGTCCAAAGAATGGTTTATAAAAATTATGATTGTGAATTGGGCAAGCATCAACATAAAATCAATGCTTAGTAAGCCCGCGAAATTAAATAATCACTTGTAAATTCTGCTTCTTTTATCAAAAACCCTAACAAAAAGAATTTTGGCTTGAAAATCAATATCAATTATTGCTCTATAATCACCAATTCTTAATTTGTAGCCTTCATCACCTTCATAATGCTTTAAATATCTAAAAGGGTCTTCTTTGACTTCATTAATCTTCTTTAAAATTCTTTCTGCAATATTTTTTTGGAGGCTATCAACAAATCCAGATGCCTGAGGAGACCACTTTACCGAATAACTCATTTTGAGATGATTCTTTTCTCAATTTCTTCTAAGGAAGCGTATTCATGTCCAGGAGTTTTTCTTGCTATTTCCAGTTGTTTTTTTGCCCAATCAGTTAGTTCTCCTTCCGGATCTTTTTTACCAATAGATAAAACCTGTTTAATCAATGCAACTTCTTCCATTAGCTTTCTTATGTCTTTTGTATCTACACTTTTTATCTCCATAGTCGGTTAAACAATCAAGAATTTATATATGTTTTGAATGTGAATTGGGCAAGCATCAACATAAAAATCAATGCTTAATAAGCCCGCAAATTACCTTCTTTTTAAAAGATTATTATAGATTATGATGCGTGGACACAAACACTAAATAATGTTAGCTAAACTCCACGACTTTTTTATCTTTCGATTATTAATCAAACCCTCTCTTTTTTAAAAGGTTATTATAACCCTAGGAGATTCTTCAAGCCGTCAAAAAGAGAGCCTGAAGCGTCTCCTGGGCAAAAAGAGGTGATATTAAATGGAGTAGCTTTTCCTATATAAACCTTTCGGTATTGTTACCTTTTGGAAATGACAATGGTTTCTGAACATAAAGTAGTGATTTTATGCCATTGCGTAATAATAAAGTGATAAATGCCAAAATTACAGTTTTAGTGTTTTTTACTGTTAGGCACCACTTACCAAAATATCAACTAATATATAGGTACTACAAAGCTCAAACAGTTTTATAAAATCCCTTTCATTACATCATTAATGGGCAAGGAAGGTGAAAAAACAAATAGTAACAGCGTAAAACAAGAGCAGATTCATGACTTGCTCTTCAACAGGGAAATAGGCTGGCAGGAAATAATATATGATTTGATAAACACGGAGCAACTTGATCCATGGAACATCAATATAATAATTCTAACAGATAGATATCTTGTGAAAATTCAAGAACTGGAGGAAGCTGATTTTTTTGTATCAAGCAAAGTTCTTCTTGCAGCCTCTCTTTTGCTAAGAATAAAATCGGAAATCCTTCTAAATAAGTACATCAAAAGCATTGATGAAATTCTTTTTGGAAAAAAAGAAATCAAAAAATATGTGTCTGAAAGAATAGACCTTGATGAGGAAATTCCGATGCTCATTCCAAAGAGCCCCATGCCAAGATTCAAAAAAGTAACATTAAGAGAGCTTATGGAATCCCTGGGCAAGGCAATAAATACAGAGAATAGAAGAATAAAAAAAGAAATAACAAACAGGAATGCTTTGATTGAATCTGGCATTTCTCTTCCAAAAAGAAAATTTAATATAAAGAGCAAGATAAAGGAACTCTATACAAAGCTTATTCTCCATTTTAACGATGAAGGCAACAAAAGCAACAAAAAAATATCATTTACTGAATTTGTTGGAAGCAGTAAGGAAGAAAAAATACTCTCCTTTTCTCCGTTGCTTCATCTTGAAAGCCAAAAGAAAGTATGGATGGAACAGGAAGCACATTTTGAAGAGATTTATATATGGCTCAAAGAAATTTATCTCAAGCACAATCCTGATCCCTTCGCTGACTTGAAGACAGCTGTCGAAGAAGAAATAAAAGAGATAGAAAAAGATTCCAAAAAAAGAAAAAGGGTTGAAAAAATCAATGAAGATTTCGAGAATCCACTTGGTGAAATGCTTGATGATTAGTTATCTCCATAACCATCTATTTATTAAGTTCTTTCTCCAAAGAATATTTGTATCTTAAATAAGCTCTTGAAGACCAATCATCATCTACTCTCGTAAATCTTCTGTGAAATTTACTTGAAAATTCAATTCCTTGTCCGTTTGGATGAATGGTTACTAATTTCAAAAGTAAATGGTTTGGGGCAATTATTCTTAATTTATCATATGGCTCTCGTATTACATCTTCGCTTATTCTCTTGTTATCTTCTGAAACAGGCAAACCAGCGAAATCTTCTCCATTATTATCATAAAATCCGATAACTCTTTTCAATGCAACCATTTCATCAATACTTCCCATCAAACCCCATAAAAATCAGTGTTTTTAAAGTTTATTGCAGAATTAAAAAATTAAATTTGCTTAACAGGATTTCCATTATAGATGACTCTCTCCAAACCAAGCTTTTTAGCCGGAGTTTGCTCCTGTTGACTTTCTGTTCTTTCAGGACAACCACTTATAAGAAGATATGAACTCAGGACGGCAGCTGTCAAAACCCCAAATAAGATGTATTTAGAACTCCTTTCCCGTTTCTCATGTCTCTCAAGATATGACATGCCAAAGACAAATAATTTCTTTTTTTAAGTTTTATTGTGATTTAAAATGGATATTACTCAAAACTTTCCCTGCTTTTCCTTCCCAGTCTTCATATCCTTGATTTTGTATTTTCTTTTCTTAACTTCTTCTTTCCCAACAAAAATAACTTGCCCATAACCATAGGAATTTGCGTAATCCAACGCTTTTGATGGTTTGCCGTAATAAACAGATGTTACTTTCCCACTTTCTCTAAGTTTTTGTGATAATTGAATGGCAGTCTTATCTTCATTTAATGAAACTATTAGATATTTTTCGGATTTATCATCAACTTTGGCTACCAAACAAAGCCTATCCAATCCAAAACTTATTCCGGTACATTGAACATTATTAAACTCATAACTTCCTCCTGCAATCAATGTCTCCTTTACTTCTTTAGATTTTATCTCGAAAACATTTCCATTATAATATGAAAGTCCACGAATAACCGTTGGAGAAAAAATAACTTTTACTCCATACATTTTACAATATTTAATCAGCTCAAGAATTTCCTCGTAGTCTTTAAATTTCTTAAAGTAACTTTCACCTTTTTTTAAAGAAGCAAGAACCTTATCAGCTCCTAATTTTTTAAGGTTGTTGATAACTTCTTTTTCAGGAAGTTTGTCAACTTTATCTATCTCTCTCAAAACTTGCATTCTGTTTTTCGTGTCAATATTATTATCATCTAAAATTTCATTGAGTAGCTGTCTGTTGTTCACAAGAATTATGGGCTTTATTTTTAACCTTGTTAATACATCATTAGACAATGCAAGAATTTCAGCTTCATCTTTAACACTGCTTCCAACAACATCAACATCACATTGAGTAAACTGCCTCAACCTGTTTGATGTTACGGGCTCATCTCTAAATACAGGACCTATTTGATATCTTTTGTAAGGGAGTTTTCTATTCTGCATCAGCCTTTTCAGTTGGAATGTAAATTCATACCTTAAAGCAAGTTTTCTATTTCCCTTGTCCTCAAGCTTGAATATATCACTGACTGCTTCGTCCTGCTTATTCTCACCACGAACAAACTCCTCCTGCTCAATTATCGGCGTCTCGGCAGGCTCAAATCCATACTGGGTAAAGGTCTCAACTATGTAATCTTTGATTCTTTCTCTCTTTTTGGCTTCTTCCCCAGTATAATCTCTAAATCCCTTAACTTGACCAAACTTGGGCGAGTTAGCTAAAGGCTTTGCCTTTTGTCTTACTGTATCTATATTAGTATCTGTCATTTTCTTTTCTCCAGGTTTTTAACCAATTTCTCTACATTAATCATTATGATTTTAATTATCTTCCCTATTTTTTCATCTCCATCTTCGGCTTCTACATCAGGAATTTTCCAAACTAAAAGTTTATTCATTGTATTAAACTTTTTCTTACTCTCGGGAGAGATATAAACTCCTTCAAATATTTTTGTTGAGATATCGTTTGCAACTACAACCACAATATCAGTTTTCCTCAGCAACTCGGTGGATAATGTTTCCGGTTTCTTTTTAATTTCTATGCCAATTTTTTTAGCAACCCTAACTTCATCTTTATCAAGAGGAAACCATCCCCTAATTATTCCTGCAGAGCTAACTTCAATTGACTTATTCTTATTTATCTTTCTAAAATAAGATTCCGCTATCTGGCTCCTGAACCTATTGTATTTGCATACAAATAATATTTTTTTTGTTTTCATTTTTTCACCTCTTCGATTATCAAATCCAGGGCGGAAGACGCTAACGCTTTACCACCCTTTCCTTCGTCAAGGGCGGTAGGAGAGAATCGAACTCTCGTTTTACGGACCACAACCGCACGTTCTGCCATTGAACTACAACCGCCATAATAAAAAAACCTATGGTTCTTCTTATGACATCTCCCTTTTGAGACATCATATTTAATTCAGTGAAAAATAGTATAAAAAACTTGTTAGAAGCACTTGAAAAGACAAAGCGACAGCTAGAATAATCCTTCTTTGATTCAAATATGCCGACAATCACTCATCTCAGCTGTCATGAAAAAACGAGAGAAAAACATTATTTAAAGCTTCCGCTAAGACGTAAAATAAAAAAAATTAGAATAAAAATAAAAAATTAAAGGGAAAAATGTTTATACACAGGAATTTCAAATTCAAATATCACATTTTTTATCGGTAAATCTACTATAATAAGTGAATAATAGGCAATGAATTTACTTAAAAGTATGTTATAATTCATAAAATATCGGAAAAAATCAGATAAATAGTATATAATAGAAAGTTTTTTAAAGATGAAAGAAGTAGTATTCTAATGGTAACCAAATATGATATTTTTGAATTCGCTTACACAAATAGACATGCTCTCAGACCGATAGAAGTGGCTAAAAAATTCAAAAAAACCGAAAGCGAATATGACAACATTCATCGAATGCTTAAAGAGCTGGTCCGAGAGGGCCTTTTAACAAAAACAGATTATGGTTTTCAAGCCAAAAGAGGCGGCAGGGCCAATCTGCTTTATCAGATAATTTTCCATTGTTTAAGAAATAGTATTAATTATAATAATCTGCTTAATCCCAGATTTGCAAAATTTGTAAGCAAGGCATTGCAGAAAAAAGAGATAACTTCAAAAGATGTAAGTCTGCATGCCATCACTTTAAGAAAATATATTGATGTTTTGTATAAAAATGGCATGCTATTAATAATAACCGAGAAGCCGCTTAAAGTAAAGATTTTCTATAATGTTTTATTGAATAATCTCTTGGTTTATTTTGGGCATAAACATAAAGTAATAACTGAAGACAAAACCAGCTATTTAGAAGAGATAGAAAAAGAGCTTGTTAAATTCAGAAGATTAAAGAGGGATAATGAAGCAAGATACCGGCAGATAATTGATGATTTTGAAATTTCCTTTATTCATCATAGCTTATCTTTAGAAGGGAATCCAATAACTCTGAACGAAACCAAAAAAATTTTGAAAGATAAAATAATCCCAGCAAATCTTAAAAGCAAAGATATTGACGAGGTTAAAAATTATCAAAAAGCTCTTTTACAGATGCTAAAAGACAGCCAGGAAAGGAAGCCTCTGACCATTCAAATAATTTTAGATTATCATTATCTGGCAATGCAACATGAGTCGGACATTGCAGGAAAGATAAGAAAGATAGAAGTTCACATTTCGGGAAATTCAAATTTTAAAATAACAAAGGCGAAAAATGTTGAAAAAGAACTTAATGGACTAATAAAAAAGTATAATGATTTTATCAGAAAAGAAAAAGCAACCCCCAAGGAAATTCTGGCTTTTGCAGTTTATTTTCATAATGAATTTCAGCATATTCACCCATTCGAAGATGGAAACAGCAGAACAACAAGATTAATAACATTCCATTTGTTGCAGTCAAAAGGCATCCCAATATTAGATATACCTTATGGATTATTAGATGAATATCTGAGCTACACAAAAGGCTCGCGGACAAGGGAAGACCAAAAGCTTCTCTCAAACCTACAGAAGATTCTCCTTTTTAACCTAAAGAAAATCAATGAGAAGTTGATTGATTAAAAATGATATATCTCAATCAACTCCAACCATCTGTTTTCTCCCAGCTCTAAATTAACTCCTGCTCTTTCTGTTTAAAAGATTCATTAAAGCTTCCGCTAAGACGTAAAATAAAAAAAAATTAGAATAAAAATAAAAAATTAAATTTCAAATGCTCTTGATGGCGGACAAAATTGAGGTGTTCCAGATGAATCCTCAAAGTAAGCTGCTACCTGAGCACCGTTAATTCCTGTTAAAGTAGTTGTTACAGTTGATGTTCTTGTAGCACCTATTCCTAAATCTCCCTCAACATCCAAACTGGCACTTTCCTGAGGATTGCTTATAATTATCCTCAATCCATCAATAGCCTCTCCTCCAGCTCTTCTGTTATAAGTAACACTACACGAAACTCCGTCATCACAACTTAAAGCCGTCGCTCTCACATCTACAGACAGGCATTTTGTATTGATTTCGGTTTGTTCAGCTCCTCCTTCAAGAACGTTGCTTACGACAACCCAAATAATTCCAATAGCCACAAGAGACAATAAAATTATTATCAAAGTTGTCACAATTGTGGACAAACCTTGTTTATTATATATCATGTTTAAACCTCCTTTCATTTGATTTTAAGCGGATGATTGGAAACCTTTAAATTTCCTTTCATTCCGGATAAATAATCCTATATAATGTAATTTATTAGGGTATAAAAATGTTTTTATGCTCGGGTATATGCTGTAAAAACGTTTTTTGGACAGAAGAAGAAAATTAACATATAAAACTCCACTTATTAACACTCTAAAAGTAGCTGAAAATTACCTTATCCATTATCTTAAATTGTTACCGATTAAAACTATCAAGAAGAGTAAAATATTCTTTTTTGTCCATTACCTTGTCATTTTCGCTCAGTCCAACCCTTTCCGCAAACTTCCAGAATGCACTTGCTTTGTAACCTTGTTTTTTTAATGAAGCAATTGTTGGAAGTCTTGAGTCATCCCATCCTTTGTATTTCCCTGCTTCAATATCCTTTCTCATTTGCGATGCCGAGAGTTCCATATCTGTAAATTTATATCTTCCAAGAAAGGCAGTCCATGGAAACTGTTTCTCTTTTCCCAGAGCCTTGAAAATCATTTTCTGTCTTTTTGCATTGTCAATGTGATCCTTAGCCCTAATTATATGAGTCATTTTGTCTTCAATGTCATCAACTGCGACAGCTAGGTTCATCAAAGGCCAAACTCTGTATTTTTTTCCCTGCCTTTGATGTTTTGTCAAATTTATTCTTGCAAGGGGAAAATCCCTCATTGCAGGATTTTTATCTTGCATTCCATGCTCTGATTTAAATCTTAAAACTGCATCGCCTTCATTAAATGCAGGTTTATTAACACCAATCATTCTCTTCCAACGGCTTAAATTATCATCAACTTTCAAATCTCGACAAGGACATTCTTTTTGGTTATCAGCAAATTTTTTAAAACTCTCTGCAGAACAAGTGCAAACATAGGAAGCTTTTTTCTTTATTAGTTTCTCTGCATAATTATAATAATTTTTCATGTTGTCGGACTGAATTTGTATTTTTGCAGTTCCATCAAACAGCCACTTGCTTTCTTCCTCAATCATTTTGTATGCTTTTGGATAAATGTTTTCAGGGTTTGTGTCTTCTATCCTGACATAAAACTTCCCCCCATATTTTTTTACATAAAGAAATGAAATGCATGCAGTCGCAGCATGCCCAATATGCAATGGTCCTGAAGGAGAAGGGGCAAATCTCATTACAATCCCTCTTTTCTTAACATTAGGCAATTCTTCCAAACCCTCGCGCACTTCCCTTTCATGAATAGTGTCTTTGGATGATGAAAATTCACTTTCTTGCTGTTCTAAGGATAATTTGTTAACCTCTGAAACTATCTTGTTAATTTCTTTTATGTATTTTTTCACGTCTTCTTTCTTCAACCCCTCACTAAACAACCCAGAAATCACTGCTCCAGTCTGTGCCTTTCCTTCATGTGCTATAGCGTTCTTCAATGCATATGTTTTGGCTTTTT
>JBBDYV010000111.1:10349-12276 GCA_040900515.1 Candidatus Pacearchaeota archaeon
ATTAATAAATTTATTCAATAGTCTTATTTATTCAGTGTTTCAACTGTTACCTTTGAGAAAAAGTCTTTTGGCAGACGCTTACTGACGAATAAAAGCTCAACACCAATAACGTCACCGTTTTGGTCTAAATCAAGAATAGTATTATCATCAATAATATTAGTTTTGTTAAATTTCTCATTAGTAAGCCTAATATATATCGCATCTGCATCAGGGTCATATGTTACTTTCATAGTGGATACAGGGTAATTACTTTTATATAGTTTTCTTTCACATAAACTACCTCAATTTTTCCGCTAATTGTCTGGCTCTGAACATAATAAGCATGTTTGGTTTTTCTTGTTTTCTTGGGAAATTTAATAGCATTAATTACATCGTCCTCACTTATACCCCTTTCTTCCATTTGTTCTCTGGCATGTTTTGTAAATACTATTTCCACAGACTAAAAAACAATCTTATATTAATAAATCTAATCACTGCACACCAGCCCTTACTCCCGTTTTTCTTTCCAGCAATTCCACACGCTGCTGAAGATGATAAATCTGATTACTTATATCATCAAGTTTGTTAGTTATATCCAAAAGTCTCTTTGCAAGTTTTTTCTTTGCGTCGCCTTCATCTTCTGCATTCTGTCCAGAATTGGCGTTGCTTACAATGTTGAAGGTATCAGAAGGTTCTTCTTTTTTTTCCGTTGTTGTAGTTTTTGTGTATCCCTCGCTCCAATCCACAACTCTGTTTTTCTTTCCAAAACCGAATAATCCCATAAACCAAGGAATAAAGGGATATTTATAAGGATTTTGCAACTACAAAACATTTTTTAAATACAATCTACTTCTTTCTTTTATGTTGAATCAAAAGAGGAAGTTTATAAAAGAATTTAAAAGGAGGTTTACAAAAGGAAACTTGGTTCCTTTTGGTGTCTTTTAATGACAGCAACTATTCATCAGCTCATAGGAAAAATAAACCCGAACCTTTATGCTGACAATGGAACAGAATTGTTAAGTAAGTATAAAACCGCAGATGCTATTCCTGCTGAAGAAATAAAGGCAAAGCCAATCTCAGAACACAAGCTCATCTATGATTCCTCATCAGAAACCCTCGAGCCGATTTACTTCTTCATTCTTGATTTGATGAATGACTTCGGCCTCAGCCCCGAAAAATACGTCGATACATTCACTTCTTCACCAGGCTCTGGACATTTCTCTGAACTTGGACAGAAAGCAACCGCAATGCAACAACAGGGAACAAAGCTCCTCGCAGACATCAACACCGTTTTAAGAAGCATTTTAAATATAATCTATGATTTGAGAGAATTCAAAATAAGGCTTCAAAGTTATGAAGATTTCAGATCAAAAGATAAGAACAGGGCACAGGCTGCAGTTTTGAGTTTAAAACAAATATGGCTGGACAAAGTGGACATCCAGAAAGGAAATTCAAGCGTAAAGGCAATGGCTCTAGGACAGGCAGGGTTCCAGACTCTGATTGATGCATTTCTGTTTATTAATAGCGTTGAAGATGCCGATAATCTTGACCTTAACGAAAGGGTAAAGCGAATTGCAAAAGCAAGAATTCTTGAATTCAATGACTGGCTTCAAAATTCTGGAAATGAACTGAAAAAGAGATATGAAATAGAAAAAACTTATTTGAAAAGTCAGGTAAACTCATTAAAACTCTATGCCAGATGGGCAAAGCCATATCTTAGGGCGGCAATGAAGCTTGAAATGAAAGAGTATGGAAGAGAACAACCTGCTCTTGTTAAAGTATTCAACACCCTCCTTCTTGAACTGACTCTTCTTGGAAAGTCAGAGTTGAAAGTCAGAGAACTGGCACTTGAAGGAAAATTGCCAAGTGAATTCAAAAACCTTAAGCTGAAAAAAAACTTTCTCTCATGTGTTCTTGTTGATTTCAGATTCAGGGGAATCCCTCAAAA
>JBBDYV010000111.1:12376-14416 GCA_040900515.1 Candidatus Pacearchaeota archaeon
AAAACTTTCTCTCATGTGTTCTTGTTGATTTCAGATTCAGGGGAATCCCTCAAAAGGCAGGACAGCATTACATTTTCGGTGGAAGAGCAGAAATAACTTTTTCTTCATATGCTCTTACAAGTGAGGAAATTAACAAACTAAACGAAGAAGCCGAAAAGGAAGATATTGGAGATGTTTTCAGTCTCGTTGAGGGCATAACCACAGAAAGTCTTGAACAGTTAAAAGATGATATAGAATATTTCCTTGAGGAAAAAAAAAGAGGAAGAAGAAGAGATGCTAAGAGATTCATCAAACCCCTTCATCGCTCTTATAGGAGGTTACAGCAGAAGTTCAGTGCCAAAGCCAAAAGAAAAAGGCGAAGGAAAAAAGTCAACAGTAGTAACTTCTGACAGTTGGGTTGAAAAAACACATCTAAGAGCTTTGGCAACAGAAGCCGCAAAAGAAATGGCGTTCAAGATTTTCAACACATATAAGTCGGCTCACGGAATGCCAAGTTATTGATAACGATGGCTGGACGCTGGAATTGTGAAAAACCCGCAGGAGGTTTTCAATGCTGAGTTATTAAATATTAATCAGAAGGCTTTCCATTTAACGCTAGACTCTTGTTCTTATATCTTTTATCCTCGGTTACTTCTCTTCCAAACCATGACGGAGGAACAAATCTTTCTGCTTCTTGTTTTGAAGAAAATTCAACTTCTGCAACTTTCAATCCTTCCAAATTGCCAGCATAGACATCAAGTTCTATTTTTCTGTTATCATAATCAATAAAATATCTTGTTTTGAATATTCTGTGTCCTTTAGTCAAATAAAATAAACTATTATAAACTTGAAGGGGGATTTCAACTTCTATCTCAGCTCTTGCCAAACCACTCCCAGATTTAATAGTCAAAAAATAATCTTCCAGCCCCTTATGTACTCTCGCTCTTACTCTTAACTCATGGTCTTCTTTTCCAATATCAATATATCTTTGAACAAAATTCATCTTATCACAATTTTCCAAGTTATCAGGAATTTTATTTACAAGAAACTTTCTCTCAATTTCCATGATAATTCATACAAAGAGGAATTTTTATATATTTGGATAATATGTTATAATATGCCAAAAAAGCCTGTGAAAACCAAAACAGACAAGAAAGTATTAGATGAGCTTGCAGAAAGTCTCAAGAAAAAATTGATGGAAGAAGATAATGAAAGAGAAAATGATTTTGAGGGTAAATCCGATCTTGAAGACGATGTTCAGTTAAATGAAAGTAGTTTTGGAAATGGTAATTTTAATCAGTTTCTTGATTCAGGAACTCCTGTTTTGGAAAGAATTGCTGGCTCTGGACCAAGGCCGATTTTTGTCGGAGGAATTCCACAGAGCCAGGCAGCCACTGGTGGAAATGAAAACAATGGGAAAGATAATTTCAAATATATGGCAGGAGACAATGCTGCGGGAGAGGCAAAATATATTGAATCAGAGCATATGACTGCAACAACAGAAAGAGTTGATTTTTCAAGGGTAGGCAGGCAAACATCTAACCCCTGGGAAAACATAAATCAACAGGCAATGTTCGTGAACTCCCCAGAAGCAAGAGCAGAATCTCTTGCCCAGGAAAGATTATTTGGGGTTGAAAGATTTGATTCAGAAAAAGAAAGAAAAAAAGATTTCAGAGAAAGGGATGAAACAAAATATGACAAATACAAACCCGATTTGCCTAAGTCAAGATAATTAATGCTTGTGAGTAAAATAAGCTACAATAACTGACAAAGTTCCCACAAGGGAAACTGCGTTTGAAATTATTAGGGGATAATTTGTGATGCTTATTCCATATACAAGCCATATCAGAACTCCTATTCCAAAAAAAGAATATGTAAAAAGTGAAACATCCTTTGCACTTTTTCTCTTCAGTATTTTGTATGTTTGTGGGAAGTAAGCCAGCCCCATCAGCGTTCCAAAAATTGTTGTTAAAAGAGGGAGTATCTCCATTTGCAAATAAAGCCTAGCAGTTTTATTAATCTATCCATCAATAAATATTTAAATCTAAAAAGAATACCTTT
>JBBDYV010000112.1:0-2056 GCA_040900515.1 Candidatus Pacearchaeota archaeon
ACAATAAATTGCTCGAAATTAATAATTAGTGTTAATGATGAAAATACACTTGTAAATAGAGTACTCAAAAAAGTTTCTGGCATGGACAATCCTAAATTAAATTCTGTGAAGCAGACAATTTAAAATAAACATGGCACAAGCAAAAAGAAAAAAGAGATTTTTTGATGTTGAAATTCCAATTTTGCAGAAGGAAACACAGCTCCAAGCATATGAAATTGATGAACTTAACGGAAAATATATTAGCTATGATTTAACCAGATTTTTAAGAGGAAAAAATATGCTTGCTCAATTCAAAGTGGTTGTTAATGGAGACAAAGCAGAAGCCAATCCAGTGAACTTGAAAGTTCTTCCTTCCTTCATAAGAAGAATGGTAAGAAAGGGAACACATCAGGTTGATGATTCTTTCGTTGTGCAGACAAAAGATGGAAGCGCGGTAATAAAGCCATTCCTTATAACAAGAAGAAAAGTTGCAAGATCAATTAGGACAGCCTTGAGAAACACCACAAAGCAAATTTTAATTGACTATGCAAAGGAAAGAACATCTGTTCAGATTTTTGATGATGTTCTTAAAAATAGTATTCAGAAAGAACTTAGCATAAGATTGAAAAAAGTCTATCCTTTATCTCTTTGTGAAATAAGAATTTTTAAAATAAAATCGGAAAAGAAGTAAAATGGTTCTTCAAAGAACCCTTGTTCTTGTAAAACCCGACGGGGTTCAGCGAGGTTTGATGGGAGAAATAATAAAAAGATTTGAACAACGTGGATTAAAAATTGTGGGCTTAAAGCTAGTCCATATTGACAGTGATTTTGCAAGAAGGCATTACACTGAAGACATTTCAATAAGAAAGGGAGAAAAAGTAAGAACTAATCTTCTTGGTTTTATAACATCCGGTCCGGTAACAGCAATTGTCTTGGAGGGGGTCGATGCAATAGCAAACGTCAGAAAAATAGTTGGAGACACAGAATCAAAATCCGCCCTCCCGGGAACAATTAGGGGAGACTTTTCCCACGTAAGTTATAGTCATGCTGACGAAAAGAACGACGCAATAAGAAACATTGTTCACGCTTCATCTAATGAAACAGACGCCAAAAATGAAATATCCCTTTGGTTTTCCGGGAGTGAAATATACAGCTATAAAAGAAGTGACGATGAGCATTTGATTTAAGATTTAACAAAAAGCCTTTTAAGTGCATAATCATAGATATTTTTAGCCTGTGTAGCTCTTTCCTAAGTTACATCTGGAAACGAGTGAACAGGTCAACACATTAAGCCTGTGTAGCTCTTTCCTAAGTTACATCTGGAAACGAGTGAGCAGGAGATGCCTGTGTAGCTCAGTTGGCAGAGCGGCAGTTTTGTACAAGCTTGTAAAAACTAAGCTTCAAATGAACTGTAGGTCGGGGGTTCAACTCCCTCCACAGGCTTTTTCTAAAGAAAAAGACTTGACGAAAATGTTTTAATTTTCAGTCTAGCTTTGAACGTAGTGAAAAGCATGTATGACGGAATTTTATTCCAGTCCACAGGCTCTTTAACTTGTTAAAGAGGCTTAACAAAATTTTTAATTTTAGTCTGGGCTTTCATCAAACAAATCTTTAAAAACAAATTTTCTATAGATACTAAATGGAAAAATCTGCATCCCTAAGAGAATTTAATCCGATGTATGTCTTCACAAAATACTTTAAACCACATCCAATAAACAGAGCAAATCTAAATTCGAATAATGAAAAAGAGATGGATGATTTTAAAAGAACTTATTTTGAATTGAAGATAGATCAAATAATGGAAGAGTTTCCGAATTATTTTACAAAAAAATTTAGACGCGAAAGAATAAAGAGAGATATTTCAAGGAGTTTGGTAAGAAGAATGGGGGAAGATCAGGAAGAGAAGAAGTCTTAATCCCCTATAACCTCTGCCTTTCCCGCATCGACAAGAATTTTCGCTATTTCTGATGGTAAATTTGCAATCTGGCCCTTTTCGTAAGGCCCTTTCTTTTCCCCTTCCATTCCAAGAAATTCTTCCACATCTTTTTTGAATACTACCATTTCAAGATTTTTGGGT
>JBBDYV010000113.1:0-2054 GCA_040900515.1 Candidatus Pacearchaeota archaeon
AACATAATGGTATCATAAGTATATTTATGATATCATGCTCTTTTTGGGTGTTGGCATAAATTATTTAAACATCATTCATTATGCTCTAAAAAATGGACAAAGAAGGTTTGCTCAAAAATCTTACAAGAGAGATTGAAATAAGAAATTTTTCTAAAAAGACCCTGAAGTCCTATATCTCGGCAGTTTCAAATTTCTTGAAATACTCTGCAGGAAAAGAATTAAATGAGAATTGTGTAAAAGATTATGTGCAGATTCAAATAGGGAAAAAAGAGCCCTCTTCAGTAAGCCATGATATCTCTGCTATCCAATTCTTTTTTGAAAAAGTTTTAGGCAGAAAAATGAACATCCCAAAACCAAAAAGAAATAAAAAAATCCCAATTATTCTTTCAAAGCAGGAGATTAAAGCCATGATTGATTATACTTCCAATATAAAGCATAAATTAATAATAAAAATGTTATACGGATGCGGTTTAAGAGTTTCTGAAATAGTTTCCCTTAAAAAAGATGATATTAATTTTAAAGAGTCATTGATAAAAATAAATCTTGCAAAAGGCAGAAAGGACAGGTTTGTAAAAATTCCCGAAAGCCTAAAAGAAGATCTCTTGAACTATTATTCTCTTAATAACGATGAAATTTTATTTCCTTCTAATAGGGGAGGAAAACTTACAACAGCAACAATACAGGCAGTTGTTGAAAATGCGGCTAAAAAAGCAGGAATAAGCAAGGAGGTATACCCCCATTTACTAAGGCACAGTTTTGCAACCCATTTGCTTGAAAATGGAACTGACTTAAGAATAATTCAAAAAATACTTGGACACTCAGATATAAAAACCACCCAAATTTACACTCAAATATCACAGGCTTCAATTAAGAATATAAAGTCTCCTTTGGACAACTTATAAAATGTTAAGAAAAAGAAAGATAAAACCAAGAGAACAAAGAACAGCAGAAGAATTCTTTCCTGTTGATGTAGATGATGTCAAGAGAGCAACAGAAAAAATAGTTAAGCCCATGCCTCCGACAACAATTATAGTGGCTAAAAACACAAATGAGACAGTTGAAACAGCTGGAAAAAATGTTGATGAAGTATTAAAATTGAATAAAAAGCTGCCGAAAAAAAGGGTTAGTGTAAAAAGATTGAGAGTTAAAAGTTTAAATGATAAAAGTGCATCAAAAACAAATCAATTCTCATCTCCGAACATAACACTAAAACAAAATGGCTACGAATTAATTATAACAGAAAAGCCGCAGGCAGCTGCAAAGATTGCAAATGCCCTTGGAAATCCAAGCACAAAAAGCCTTAAAGGAGTTTCTTATTATGAATTGACCAGACAGGACACCGGGAAAAAAATAATAGTCGCATGTGCGGTCGGGCATTTGTTCACTCTCAAGCAAAACAATGAAACGCGGGGGCAGCTTCCCGCCTTTGATATTTCATGGGTTCCAAATTACATGGCAAGAAGTAGCAAGGGAAAAACAGACTTCACAAAAAAATATTATGAGACCCTTTCTTCTCTTTCCAAAAATGCAGGTAGTGTAACAGTTGCAACAGACTACGACATTGAAGGAGAAGTCATAGGACTGAACGTTGTTCGTTTTGTAACGGGACAGAAAGACGCGAACAGAATGAAGTTCTCAACATTAACAGAGAAAGAACTTAATGAAGCATATGAAACAAAGGCTGTGACTTTAGATTGGGGGCAAGCAATTGCAGGAGAGACTAGACATTATCTTGACTGGTATTATGGAATAAATTTAAGTAGAGCTTTGATGAAGGCAATAAAAAGCACTGGAAAATTCAAAATAATGTCCATCGGGAGAGTTCAAGGTCCTGCACTGAATCTTATAGTAAAAAAAGAAAGGGAAATTATGGCTTTCAAGCCTAAACCATACTGGCAGATTTTCATAAATCTCTCCAACAAAACAAAGCCCGAAGTTGAATTGAAATATGTAAAAGATATTTTCAACAAAAAAGATATTGACAATTTCAAAAATCTTGAGGGGGAAACAGTATTGGTTTCAACTGAAAAATCTCAGCAAACTATTGCCCCTTC
>JBBDYV010000114.1:0-3013 GCA_040900515.1 Candidatus Pacearchaeota archaeon
AAACCTTTGGAAAATTTCTTTTCTGTTGAGTACTTTTGAACTGCAAATACCTATCCGCAATAAATGTTCGATTTGTAACTATTCTATATTCTGTGACTGAATCGTTATGCAATCTTTGTTCTTCTGACATTTTATTATCTTTACAAAAAATATTAATAGTATCTTTATAAATCTTTCGAACAAATTACTACTTTGAAGTTAATATGAATAACCCATGAATTCTGAACTCAAAATCATTCGAATTTTGCCCCGCAGTGCGCTCTCACTCCACTTCGTTTCGTTCGAATCACTTAACAAACAGATAACCCTCGGACTTTTCAGCAATCCAAAAGCTTTTTTAACGAACTTTATCTCAATTTTATATGAATAAATCCGAAGAAAATACGGAAAAAAAGGACGAACTCGAGGAATTGAATATAGGGGTAGTGGGGCATATAGACCACGGAAAAACAACTCTTCTTCACAGATTAACGGGAAAATTCACAGATACGCATTCGGAGGAATTGAAAAGGGGAATAACTATCAAATTAGGATATGCAGATACAATAATTTATTCTGACAAGGACGGAAAAGAGTTTTCAGCTCAGAAGCAGCCAGGTTTTTCCGTGAAAAGATATATTTCATTCATTGATGCTCCTGGACATGAAATGCTTATGGCAACAATGCTTTCAGGAGCAGCGATAATCGATGCTGCAATTTTGGTTATTGCAGCCAACGAAGGAATAAAACCCCAGACAAGAGAACACTTTATAGCAATACAGGCAAAGAAAATAAAAAATATAATTGTTGTGCAGAACAAAATAGACCTTGTTTCCCGTGAACAGGCATTAAAAAACTATCAGGAAATAAAAAAATTCTTGAAGGGCACGATCGCTGAAAACGCTCCGATAATACCTATATCCGCACAGCAGGGAGTTAACATAAATGCTCTTCTTGAAGAAATCTGCAGAATACCTGTGCCGGAAAGAAATGAAAATTCAGAGCCCTTATTTCTGGTTGCAAGAAGTTTCGATATAAACAGGCCAGGAACAGAAATAAAAAACCTTAAAGGGGGAGTTCTCGGGGGAATTTTGAAGAAAGGAACTTTGAAAGTAGGGGACGAAATTGAAATTAAACCAGGACTTAACATAAAAAAGGCAAACCAGATGACGTATCAGACATTGTATGCAAAAATACTTTCCCTCCATAAAGGCAATGAAAACGTCAACATTGTAAAACCAGGGGCAAGCATATCAATAGAAACTTCCCTTGATCCAAATCTGACAAAAGCAGATTCTTTGAATGGTTGTCTTGTTTCAAAGAAAGGGGTTCTTCCCGAAATAACATCTCATATCAAAATAAAATATGAACTATTCAGAGAAATATTAGGAATAGAAGAAGGTAAGCCTGTTGAACCTATAAAGCCGAAGGAAATGCTCATGCTTAACATAAATACAACTACAACAGTAGGAATTGTTGAAAGAGTGAAGGAAAAAGAAAAGGAAATTGAACTTTTCCTAAATATACCTGCAATAGCAATAAAGGAAAGCAATGTTGGAATTGCAAGAAACATAAACTCTCACTGGAGACTTATCGGTTTTGGCGAAATAATTCAGTAAATTTACATTTGCCCAAAAGTCGTTCATTAATTGATAAGGATAATAAAAATAGACCTTATCGTCTGGATTTTTAGCTATTCTCATTCAATATCAATGGTTCGTCCAATCGTGGCCAAACCAGCGAGCGGAGCGAGCGATTATTAACCATATACGGCATATTAGTTAATTTTATAAAACCACTTTCCTACATTATAACATGCAAAATAAAGGGTTGATGTTCGGAATTTTATTTGTGTCATTGATATTGCTAGCAAGCATGTCTATGGTTATTGCGCAAAATAACTCCGGTTCTGGTTCAAACGACAGTGATGATAACGATTCAAATGATGATGACTCCGATATTTCGGTGAACGCCTCTGTAAATGTAACTGTAAATTCTGAAGATGAGAAAGATGATGATGATTCTGATGATGTTAATGAAGCAGATGACAACGAAACAGACAGAAACAGAACAAGAAATAGAATTGAAATAAGGGAAGATGGTGATATAAGGATTATTTCAAAGCAAATTATTGCTGGTGCAAGTGGCTGTGTCATCAAGATGGAAAAAAGGATTAGGATAGAGGATGGAAGAAGAGTTGAGGAAATAAAAAGAAGGATAGAATGTGAAAACGGATTTAGGCAGGATATTAATATCAAGATAGACAACAGAACAGTTGACGGAAGAATAAGAGAAAAATTTAGATATGAAACAAATGAAAGCAATATTACTGTAGAGGCAGAAGATGAAATTGAATTTGAGGAAGAAACAAATGCAACACACTACAGACTCAAAGCAAGATTAAGAAATGGAAACATTACTGACATAAAAATAATGCCGGATACAGCATCTGAGGTTGCTTTGGAAAGATTAAGGCTCAAAGTATGTTCTGAAGATAATAATTGTTCAATACAGTTAAGAGAAAGAATCCATAACAATGTTCCAAGAGTTGTTTATAATATAGAAGCAAACCAGAACGGTCGATTTTTGGGAATATTCAGAATTGCAATGAGGGCAAATGCAGAAGTTGACCCCGAAACAGGAGAACTTTTGGATGTCAACAGGCCATGGTGGGCATTCCTTGTTGCTCAGACAGATGACACAGAAACACTAACAGATGAAGGAAACCAGACGGATACAAATCAGACAAATAACGAAACAGGAACATTCCCAACAGGTACAGTTAATGAAAGCTCAAATGATTCTGAGAACGCAGCTGCTTAGATTTTAAAAGAAGATAGTTCTAACATAAAGATAATTCAGAGAAAAAATTAATTATAAAAACATTCCTTAAAGTTATTTTCCCATTAAATATATCTTAAAAATCAGCCGTGAATTTGTGTTAACATCATTTACCAGTAATTTTATTATTCCCCATTCCCATTAACTTCCTCAGCTTCCAGAACCTTAACCAAATCAGTCACAGCATCTCCTT
>JBBDYV010000114.1:3113-14034 GCA_040900515.1 Candidatus Pacearchaeota archaeon
CCATTAACTTCCTCAGCTTCCAGAACCTTAACCAAATCAGTCACAGCATCTCCTTCATGAAGCTTTACAATCCTTACTCCCTGAGTAGCTCTTCCCATAACTCTTATATTCTTCAATGATGTTCTTATGACCATTCCTTTTGAAGTTGTTATAATTATATTGTCATTATCGCTGACAGAAACGGTATTAACAACGTCTCCCGTCTTTTCCGAAACCTTTACATTAATCACTCCTTTTCCGGCTCTTGCTGTTTTTCTGTAATCATCAACCGCAGTTCTTTTCCCATACCCTTTCTTAGTCATCGTCAAAATAGTTGCAGTGCTCAAAACCTCAAGGCTTACAACTTCATCTCCCTTATCAAGTTTTATTCCTGTTACCCCATATGATGCCCTCCCCATTTCCCTCACATCATCGCTGTTGAACCTTATAGCTTGCCCTTTCTTTGTTGCAAGAAGCACTTCCTGTTCTTTCTTTACTATCTGAACATCAACAACAGAGTCGCTATTATCCATAGGAAGATTAATCACTCTAACCCCCGAAACTCTTGGCTTTGAAAACAAAGACAATGCACTCTTCTTTACCTGCCCGTTCTTTGTTGCAATAAACAAAAAGTCTTCAAACTTTTTGACTGCTATTACACTTGTTATTTTGTCTTCTTTCAAGCTCAAAAGGTTAATCAGAGCTTTTCCTTTTCCATATCTCTCAGCTTCTGGAATATCGTATGCTTTCAACCAAAGAACTTTTCCAGTATCAGTAAAGAACATTAAATAATCATGTGTTGAACAGAAAATTAATTGTTTTGTAAAATCTCCTGTTGCAAGATTGCTCCCAATAACTCCTTTTCCTCCTCTTTTCTGTTCTTTGTATGTTTTAACATCCATCCTCTTGCAATATCCCTTGTCCGTTATTGTAACAATAACTTCCTTCTGCTGAACCAAATCCTTTTCTGAGATTTCAGATATTCTCTTCAGCACTTGTGTCTTTCTTGCATCCCCATATTTGTTTTTTAGCTCAGAAACTTCTTTAAGTATTATTTTCAAAACTTCCTTAATATCTCCAATAATCTTTTCATATTCTGCAATTGCTTCTTTAAGTTCCTGCGCTTCTTTCTGTAATTTTTCCCTTTCAAGAGAAGTCAGCTGTTGAAGTTTAGTTTCCAAAACAGCCTGAGCTTGTTTTTTAGTTAATTTGAATTTGCTTACAAGTCCTTCATTAGCTTCCGTAGCATTTTTTGCCTTTTTAATTAAAGTTATGACATCATCTATGTGTTTTAGTGCAATTAACAACCCATCAACAATTTCCTGCCTTTCTTTTGCTTTTTTAAGTTCAAACTTTGTCCTGTTTGTTACAATATGTTTTCTATATTTGACATATTCTTCAAGGATTTGCTTGATGTTCAAAACTTTTGGCTGTCCTCCAACAAGTGCAAGAATATTTGCATTAAATGAATCCTGAAGTCTTGTATATTTATGCAGAGCATTTATGACGAATTTTGAATTAACTCCTTTTTTTAGTTCAAGAACAATTCTTATTTTTCCTTTTGAAGATTCATCTCTCAAATCGGAGATATCTCTTAGTTTTTTATCCTGTACAAGTTGTGCAATCTGCTCAACTAAATTTGTTTTATTTAGCATATAAGGAATTTCTGTTATGACAACAAGCTCCTTGTTCTTTGCATCTTCAACATTTGTCTTTCCTCTTACAATCAGCCTTCCCTTTCCTGTTGTATAAAGATCAGCCATATCTCCCTGAACACTTCCCCCTGTTGGAAAGTCTGGGCCAGTAACTATTTCACACAATTGCTCGATAGAGATATCATTATTTTTTATGTAAGCAATGATAGCATCGCAAACTTCAGTAAGATTATGTGGGGGAATATTTGTAGCCATTCCAACCGCAATTCCACTCGCACCATTAAGCATCAACGCAGGAAGTTTTCCAGGAAGAAGAAGAGGTTCTTTCAAAGAATTATCATAATTAGGAGAGAACTTGACTGTTTCTTTTTCTATATCTTGCAAAAGCTCCATAGAAATTTCATGTAGTCGCGCCTCTGTGTACCTCATAGCGGCTGGAGGGTCTGCATCAATGCTTCCGAAATTTCCTTGCCCGTACACTAAAGGATATCTCAATGAAAAATCCTGAGCCATTCTAACCATCGCATCATAAACAGCAACATCTCCGTGAGGGTGGTATTTACCTATAACATCTCCTACAATTCTCGCACTTTTTTTTGTTTGTGTTCCCGGCCTTACCCCAAGCTGGCTCATTGCATACAAAATCCTTCTCTGCACAGGCTTCAAACCGTCTTCAACAGCAGGCAAAGCTCTTGCAACTATAACAGACATAGCATAATCAAGATACGCTTTCTTCATTTCAGCGGAAATTTCTGCGTCAATTATTCCCTTGACGGTTTCCTTCCCGTTTTCTCTCTTTAACTCAGCCTCGCCAAGACGAGTCTCCTTTTCTTCCGTTTTTTCTTTTTCTGTCATTTTTTATTTTAATTTAAACCCTCAATATTATTTAATTCATCTTCAGTTTCAGGAACTTTTCTCCATTTAACATTTTCAATAACATCATATTTAATTTTACATTTGTGCATTCTTTCGTTTTTCTCTGAGCATCCGTACACATTTCCATCTATACACCCTTTGCAATCGGTTGTAATTGTTTTTCCGCATTTTGGACATTTAGCAATTGCTTTCATCTTAAGCCACTTCCTCCCCCTTTATATTAGCCAATCTTGGACGATATAGTGATGAACTCATGCTACAGGTTCACCTCTTTCATCTAAATATTTCATAAATTCATCTTCTGAAACTTCATCCATAACGATGTTTTTCCCAACCCATTCACAGTTTTTGCACTCCCAATCCCTTGCTCCTTTGCCTTCCTCTCCAGTCAGCACAACATTAACTTTATCACTGCCGCACTTGGGACATTTTCTTATCTTGAATATTTTTCCTTCTGTTTTGCCTACTCGTCCCTTTATTCCCTTTGCCTTCTCATACTCTGTCTTTGAATCATATCCTTCCTTGATCCAGTCTGGTGTTGCTAGTTTTCCCATGGTTTTGTTTACAAAAACATTTTTTATATTATTTATATTTATTTTAAATTATTTAATAAAGTGATAACTATATAACTCTCTTAAAATTAATTTCACATTATCATTTCTGTTTATATTCATTTTGGAATTTTTACCCATCATTTTCTCCTTTGTCATGTTCCCATTTTTTTGGAAAAAGGCTGTGTAAATATCTGCAATTTTTGCATTTGTACATTGGAGTCTTGTCATCAGAGGATATTATCTCCATTTCTGTTCTTCCGCATTTCTGACATTTTATGTTTAGTTTCATTTTATCTTTTAATTTGTTTGATTTTTGTTTTTGTTGGAAATAAAATGTTTGAATATCCGCAGTCATTACACATCCAATTTTGAGGAATCCCCATTGCCAAGGAAGGAGTTATATTCACCTTCACATTTTCCGATTTGCATTTTGGACAAAATCTTTTTTCCATTTTTAAATGTCAAGATTAGCCTCCATTGCATTTTCTTGTATGAACATTTTTCTTGCCTGAACATCATCTCCCATAAGCATACTGAACACTTTATCTGCTTCTATCGCATCTTCAATATATATTCTCTTGAGTTTTCTTGTCTTGGGGTTCATTGTTGTATCCCAAAGTTGCTGAGCATTCATTTCTCCAAGTCCCTTGAATCTTGTAACATTTCCTGACTCTGAACTTCCAATTTCTTTTTTAAGTTGTTCATCAGTATAAACATATTCATCTTTCTGCCCTTTTCTTATTCTATATAATGGGGGAAGAGCCACATAGATATTTCCATTTTCTATCAGCTGTGGCATGAATCTGAAAAAGAAAGTCAACAGTAAAGTCTTTATGTGTTCTCCATCAACATCCGCATCAGTCATAATTATTATTTTATTATATCTCAAATCTTCAGCCTTAAACTGGTCTCCTACCCCCGTTCCAACGGCAGTTATTATATTTGCAACTTCCTCACTTGACAATGCCTTAACAGGGCTTGATTTTTCAACGTTCAGAATTTTTCCTTTCAATGGAAGTATTGCTTGATATTCTTTATCTCTTGCCATTTTTGCACTATTATGAACAAAAATCCCTGAAGCAAGGGCAAAATTATGGGTATTTGGAACTTCAATGTCATAAACATCAATCTTATCCTTAAGCCATTCTATTTTCTTTATTTTGTGGTTATTTTTTGGAACAGTTAAAATTATTTTCTCATAAAGGGGCATTAAAGAATCATTTTTTGTCAAATTCTGTGCCTCTTTATACTCTCCATTCCTTAACATAAATTTGTGGTCGGGCGTGCAGATTATTTCTTCATTATTATCCAAGATTATTTTTATCACTTCTGTGTCTTTTTTTGTTATTCTTGGATTTTCTATTTTCCCTATTCCAACAGTGCCATCCTTTTTAATAGTATAACAAAAACTCTCCTTTCCTTCGCTATATTCCTTTACTAATTCAATAAATGATAAATTTCTTCCGTCTGCCAGGGCAACTTTAGTGTCCCCAGAAAAACAACCTCCGGCACTTTCTCCTTCTACAACATAAATCTCTGTGTTTTCTGTTTTCTTACTTGAGCAGTCAGCAAGCTTTCCAGGCAGCCCACCAAGAGAAAATGCATTCTTTCTTCTTACTAGGTCTTTTGCTTTTTTTGCCGCAATTCTTGCCTTTGCAGATTCAAGGGCTTTTAGGGTTATCTTTTTTGCAATAGGGGGGTTTTCCTCAAAAAACTGAGCAAGTGCAGAGGTTACAGCAGAATCAACAAATCCTTTTATTTCAGAGTTCCCGAGCTTTGTTTTTGTCTGTCCTTCAAACTGGGGCTCTGGAATTTTTATGCTTATAATCGCAGTTAATCCCTCCCTAGTATCATCTCCTGTAAGACTTTCATCATTCCCCTTTAGCATTCCTGTTTTCTTTGCATAATCATTTACAACTCTCGTCAACGCAGTTTTAAATCCCGAAACATGAGTTCCCCCTTCAACAGTGTTTATGGTATTTACAAACCCAAAAATATTTTCCTGATACCCAGAATTATACTGGATTGCAACCTCAATCACTGTCTTTTCATGAACTTTCTTGAAATAAACAGGCTTGTGAAGAATTTCCTTTGATTCATTCATCCACTTCACAAATTCCATCAAACCACCTGCAGAAAAGAATTCCTCTTTTTTGCCTTTTATTTCATCAGTAAGATTTATTTTCAATCCGGGATTAAGAAAGGTTATCTCCCTAAACCTTGTTTCAAGAACTTTGTAGTCAAAATTAACCGTTGAAAAAATAGTATCGTCAGGCCAGAAGATAACTTTTGTTCCCGTGCCATCACCATTATATTTGCCAACAATTTCAAGTTTTGTTTTTGGATCTCCCCTGGAATACTCCTGCCTGTAAACTTTCCCTTCTCTTTTAACTTCAATTAAAAGTTTTTTTGAGAGTGCATTTACAACAGATATACCCACTCCATGAAGTCCTCCAGAAATTTCGTATGACTTTTTATCAAACTTTCCTCCTGCATGAAGTTTTGTTAATGCAACCTGAACAGCAGGAACTTTTAATTGGGGATGTATATCTACAGGAATTCCTCTTCCATCATCCTCAATTGTTGCACTTCCATCCTTATTTATTGAAACAATTATGTTTTTACAGAATCCTGCAAGTGCTTCATCAACAGAGTTATCAACTGCTTCATAAATCAAGTGATGAAGTCCGTCCTTACTCGTAGAACCGATGTACATAGCCGGTCTTTTTCTTACACCTTCAAGTCCTTCAAGAACTTTTATAGATTCTGCACCGTATTTTTCTGTCATTTTGTCAAAATAATTTTCAATAGAAGTTAAAGTAGATACTTTCCGCTCCTGCTTCCATTTCCGGAAAAAAACGGGAGCAGAAAGCTCTATTTTTTACCCTATGATAACCAAAAAACGTGAATGTGCTTTATAAACCTTTCTTGCGTTTTATCGTCGGTAAATATATTTTTTAGGTGTTTTGGGTTCAATAAAAAATCATAAATATCTATACCTTTAAAAAGCCTAAAAAGATTACACTTTTATGGTAAAAATCAATGGAAAAATAGTGCGTTTAATAATCCCCGTAGTCTTGTCTGTAATAATTTTAACTATTTTTTTTATCTCTACCATAAGTTCTATTGATTCAAATCCAGGAAATTATGTTTCAATCCCTCATTTTACCCACTCTCACACAAAAGCAATATGCAATTCAACAAATTACTGCCAGGATCATGAAATATTCTGTCAAAGTGATAAAGTCATTTCCATAAGCCCTATAACAGGAGTTGCAATTCAATTTTCAAAAACATGGAAAAACCCAAGATATGAAGCAATAAAAAATCAAATGTGTTAATTACTTCTTTCCTTCCTTAGCTGGTTTTTCATTTTTCACGCTTTCTTTGCCTTTCTCAGAAACAGTTAATCCTATAGGTTCCTCTGACTTGTGAACCCACCTCACTTTTCTTCTCTTCATAAGCATGTTCTTTCTGCATTTTGATGAGCAAAGATATAAAATTCTTCCGTCATTCATAACCCATGTAAGTCCTCTTGGGATATCATATAGTTTCCCACAATAAACACATTTAGGCATGTTCGTGAACCTCCGCCTGAACATCCTTTCTTTGGTATACCAAATGATACATCCCAGGAATTTGTTCATTTTTTATTGCTTCAAAGAGGGGAACCCCCAATTTATCTGCAAAAGAATTAACATATTTATTTAATATTTGAGGAGTATTTCTATTCTCAGGTAATCTCAATTCTATAGTAGTCCAAGTAACTTCCAAAACTCTATGGGCTTCATCAATAACATCCTGTTCAAGTTTTGTCATCTTAAGTATACGCTCCCTCGTTTGGCAATTTATTGACGAACGACATAAAAATCTCTATTTTTATAATCATGTGTATGCCCCCTTGCTTACTTTTGAACGTATTCTCCTTGCTTCAATTTCCGTTTCTCTTAGAACAAGAATATCTCCTATTCTTACAGGACCCTTGACATTTCTTCTCATGCTTCTTCCTTTGTCTCTTCCGGCCTGAACAAGACATTTTACCTGAGTTATTTCTCCCCTGAATCCTGTTCGCCCGATTATTTCTTCAACCAAAGCAGGAACTGTTTCCCCAAGTATCTTATCACTTCCCTTTGTTGATTGCTGTTTCTCTTCCTTCGATTTTTGTTGTTTTGATCCGCCCATTTTAGAAATTAAATTTGTTTATTGAATATTATCTTCACTTCAGATTTGCAGGTCTTTTTCTTTTTGAGCTTTGCTCGAAAGTGTAGAAAGAGATGAAAGCTCTTTCTCTGCATCCCCTGCACTGATAACAGCTATTGAAGATGCGGATACTGGCAATCCTGCTGCAATTCCAAGTTTCTGCTTGCTGTCAACTTCCCTGCATAAAATATTTTTTTCTTTGCATAACAATGGAAGGTGTTGGACAATCTCTTTTGGCGTAACATCAGCAGCATAGGCAACAAGTTTTGCAGTTCCCCTTTCTATTGCCTTTGTAACTTCGTTTGTTCCCTTCTCTATCTTTCCAGTCTTTCTTGCCTTTTCAATTATTGAATAAACGTCTGTCATTTGATGCTCCTACAGCGAATGATTGAAAATTTATTTTCTGTCATTTTTTATTGTTTTTAACCCGCTTAATGAAAAACGAGAGAAAGAAGAATTTAACTCCTCACTTTCGTTCATCGGATATTTTATCAAGAAAAAGTTGGTTTATAAATGTTTTCTGATGTTTTGAATATTGTTTTTATCTCCAAGTCACATTAACTTCATCTGTCCTCTGTCTTGGCTTTATGTCTATTCGTTGTGGTTTCACACTGACACCTGATTTGAACATAATTTCTCCAAGAAAGGCAATCATACTTCCATTATCTTGTAAAAGATCGTTTGAAGGAACAAAAAATTTCGCCTTCCTTTCCTTACACATTATTTTACACATTTCCTGCAATCTTGAATTGCAGCCAACACCGCCTCCAAGAAGCAACTCTGTTTTTCCTGTGTGTGCCAAAGCTCTTTCGGAAATTTCAACAAGCATTGCAAAAACAGTTTCCTGTAAAGAATATGCTAAGTCATTAATATTATAATTAATATATTTTTTATCCTTGTCATTTTGGGTTTTATTATCTGCATCATTTTTATCATTAATTTTCTCAAGTTTCTGTTTTAAATTAGTTAGTATTCCTGAAAAAGCAATATCCATTCCCTTGACTTTGTATGGAAGTTCTATGTAATTTTTTCCTTTCTTCGCCATTTCCTGTATTTTTGGACCGCCAGGAAATCCCAAACCCGCGTATCTTGCAAAATTATCAATGAAATTTCCAACACCAACATCCAAAGTTTCTCCGAAAATTCTGAATTTTCCTGTCGCATATGCAATAATCTGAGTGTTTGCTCCAGAAGCATACAGCATAACAGGATCTTTCGGCCCATTGGGAATTGATCCGCCAATTTCAAGATGAGCAACACAATGGTTTACAGGAACAACAGGCACTTTCAACTTTTCTGAAATTTCTTTTGTAAACTTCATTCCAACAAGAAGGCAAGGAGCAAGTCCTGGCCCCTCTGAAAATGCAACAGCATCAATATCTTTCTCTTTTACATTTGCCTCTTTCAATGCTTCTTCATAAACTTCATATTTTCTCTTTTCATGATGTTTAGCTGCTTCCATGGGAACTATTCCTCCTTTTTCCGTCGTGTAAGCAGCCCTAACATTTGCGATTATCTTTCCGTTTTTCACAACACCGATACCAAAAGTATGTGCTGTAGATTCCACCCCCAAAATTATTGCCATAACCGATAAAATGAAAAATAGTATATAAAAATATTGATGATGAAAAATTAAGCGATAATGTTAATACATATTTTATTAAATTGATAAATTACAATTATCACCTTGCGATTAACATTAAAAACACTTCCCAGAATTGACTGAAATAACTAACCAATCAAAAATAAATATAAAGATAAATAAAAAAATAAAAAAGGGCGCTTACTTCTTTTTCTTCTTTTTCTTTCCGCCTCTTGCCATCTTTGCTTCACAGACATTTCCTGCTCCGTCGACGTAGTAAAGATGTCCAGGCTTTCTCTTGATAACCTTCTTAACAATTATTTTTCCCATTTCACATCCTCCTTTTTATTATTATAATAGATTAAATTATAAAAACTATTTAAACCTTTCCTTATAATGACGTCGCTACGGCTTTGTTAGTTTTTCAATTATTTTTTTGTATTTCTTATTAAATGGTATCTCAACAACTCTTGAAATAGGTTTTTGGGGGGCAATGCAAGAGGAAAACGGTTTTATAACTTTTATTCCAACAACTCTATTTTTATCGTCGAGCCAGACTGCAAGAAAAGTAAAGAACACGAAAAACGAGTGAATTCCCATATTCACTTTTTTGTTGAAATTAAACATTACAGCATCTGTACTTTCTCTCTTGAACATGAATCCCATAAATCCAACAATCTTTTTAACATTCAAATAGACTATTTTTCCCCTATATTTTAAACCAACTCTTGAAGTTCTTTTCTTTGTCATCGTTTTCTCCCTTTTTTGTTTTATAAGTCCTGTAATGTGCATTGATGTTTTTTTCACACACAAAATCATGCTGCCTGAATCCACCCCCAAATGTCTTGGGAATGTGCATAAGTTCATGAATTATTATTTTCAACTGCTCTTCTTTGTCAAGCCCATCAAACCTCTCTGAAATAAATTCAAGGGCATAAACCGCCCTTATTCCAATTGCTTCCTGCATCAGCTTTCCCAATGCGTGGCATCTTGCAATTGTTCCCCTTGAATTGCTTCCGTAGCTTCTAAAACATTTAAGTCTGGTTAAATCCACATGGGGAAAAAGCATCCTCGATATTTCATCTGCCAATGCCTGTATGTCTGGTGCTGGTTCGTATTTCATTTTATCTCTCCTTTAAATTCCCAAAAATTTAATTGTCCCTTTGCGAGAATAGGTTTCACTCTTTCAGCATTTTCAAGAACAAAGCCATATCCTCCCCAATTTTTAGTAGTTAAATGTTTATCTCTATCATTATTAAATTCTTCTTCACTATCATATTTTTTTACATTAATTAGATTAGCTTGTCCAACTACAAACCCATTCAGCAAATTTTGAAATCCGAATTTTTTCATATTCTTAATATCGGGAACTTTAGAGCTATGAATCATAAAAGGACCTCTGAAGTTAGTATTCCACTTCCTCAGTTCAATCTTCTTCTTTCCCTGCAAAATCAATTCCGCCCATGGTTGTTTTAAAGTTAAAACTTTCATCTTTGTTTTTTATTAAAATATAACGCAGAGGCGCTCCAGCCGGGAATCGAACCCGGATGTCTGCTAGGACTTCGCTCTTAAGGCGAATGCGTTTCCAATTGCGCCTCTGGAGCTGACCTCTGCAAAACATTATGAACAGAAATATTTATATAGTTAATGATATTATTAAACTTATTATCTGCTAGGATAAACGTTTTCAATTGTGCCTTAAAATCTGTGGGGATAAGTCTTACCATTAAGGCTACATTTGTGGTCTTTTGTTTTTTTGTTGGAATATTTATATATTTAATGTAGTTTTAATGATTAATACTATTCAGGATAAATAATTCCAGTTTTGCTTTACTTTCTTATTTTCTATTTTAACCCCCACCTCAATTACTTTATTTCTTGAAGTTTTTCCTGCTTTTATCTTTATTTCTTTTTTAAAATGTTTTTTTAGCAGTTTTAACAACTCCAAGTTAGCCTTCCCGTTCTCGGCAGGTGATTTAACATAGACAAGATAGCCCTCATCCTCTTTAATTATGTCTTGCTTCTCCGAATTAGACTTCACCTTTACTTTTATTATCATTTTTAATTTGGTTGCT
>JBBDYV010000115.1:0-2004 GCA_040900515.1 Candidatus Pacearchaeota archaeon
GATTCCTCACCAATCTTAAAAGATTGGGTATCCTCGCCGTTGATGTAATGAAAATAAATAGCAAACGTGCACAAGAGGAAATGGTTGGATTTGCAATGATAATAATCATAGTCGCTGTTGTAATACTTATTCTTCTTGGTTTGGCTTTGAACAAACCGCAGACAAACGCAGTGAATAGTTATGAAGTTGAATCTTTCATTCAAGCATTATTGCAACACACCACAGAGTGCAGCACGGATGGGCAAAACTACAATGACATTAATGATCTTATATCTGAATGTGACTTTGAGCAGGTGTGTGATGATGGGCAACAGGCATGCAGTGTTTTGGATTCAGAGTTGAAAGAGATATCCAATGAAGCATGGAAAACTGGAGAAGGCAGACCAGTAAAGGGTTATGAGCTTAATATAACTCTTGAAGGAAACAACATTTGGACTATTAGTGGGGGCAATGCAACAAACAACTATAAAGGAGCAAGTCAAACATTGCCCAAAAGAGGAACAACATATGAGATAGAGTTTAGAGTTTATTATTAGTAGAATTGATAGAGCATAATTTATCTAACTCTTTAAGTGTCATTCTCCTATATTTGTGTTTAGAAAGGTGTTTTTGGTCAATTTTAAAGTATTATACATGCTCTAAAAATTTGTCTCTTGAAATACCTGCGTCTCTTAAAATAGATAATAAAGTTCCCCTATCTAATTCCTTATGTAAGGGGACTGTAAGAAAAACAATATCATTAGTCAGAGTAACATGGCTTCCTCTCTGTCTCAATGTTCTAAAGCCGAAGAATCTTGCGAGAATCTTTATTACTTCTACACCAGAAATTCTCGGTAATTTTGTCATCTTATGAGAAATTAGGCAGGGATTATTCTGTTTCCTTTAACAGACACATTTCCTTTTTCTATCATATATTCAACAAGAGATTCTAAATGCAACTGAACAGCTTCTTTAAGATTCTTCTTTGCTTCTTCTTTTGTTCTTCCTTGTGTAGTAACTCCTAACTCTGGAACTCTTGCAATAAAGTATTTTTCTCCCTTTTTTATGCTTACTGTAAGTTTCATATTCCTTTAAAAAGATAGATGTATTTAAATTTATTGGAAAACTTAGTTAATATTTGTGAATTTTGAAGTATTTTATTTATATCTTTACATTTATAATAATATTATCAACAACAACCCTTGGCCGTAAACGTTTTCTGTTTTTTGTCTTTTCCTCTGTCATTTCAATAAAGCCGAATTTGTGCAAAAGGCGGACATCATCATTAACTGCTTTAAAGCCACGGTCAAGCCTTTTTGCCAGCTCATATATTGACTTTGGTTCATAGGTCTTTATTACATGAAGAATTCGAGCTTTTTCATTGCTTAGAAGCTGCCTTAAAGCAAGGAGACTTTTGAAGTCATAGTCTTCCTTTGAAAAGCCAAGTTTGGTGAAAATGGCAAATGCCCCCTTTGACTCTGCAAGCGTTATTTCCCTTGTTTTTGTTCTTGTCATTTTTGTGTTTTAGTCTGTTTTATTGTGCTTTTTTAGCTGTTTTTAATTATCTAATTAATCAAAATCTTTAAATATATTAATACTTTGGTATCTTCATGAAAGTTGAAATCAACAATTATATCATTGCTGATGATGAAGTTTGCGGCGGAAGTCCTGTTTTTAAAGGTACAAGAATTATGGCTTGGCAGGTTCTTGAACTTCTTGCTGCAGGAATCACCATAAATGAAATTCTTAAAAACTATTTTCCGGAACTTGATGGAAAGGCAATTTCTGCTGCCCTTAACTATGCCTCTAAAATAATGGAAGATGAAAGATACGTCGCTTTCTAAGCCATTTTTACTGGCCGATGAAAATATTCCTCTAGGAGTGGTGGATTTGTTGATTAATAAGGGATTTGATATAAAAAGAGTAAAGTTGGGTCTTGGAGATATGCAGGTATTTGAACTAGCCAGATTATAAAAAAGAGTCTTAATGACACTTGATAAGCACTTCTTAAATAAATTAAAATTC
>JBBDYV010000116.1:0-1961 GCA_040900515.1 Candidatus Pacearchaeota archaeon
TCTGTATTGTCCAATAATTCCATTAATATCATTTTCATCAAGAATCTTGTTTCTTATTTGAGTTTGTTTTTCTTGAGAAAAAGTTCCAAACTGTGCCCCCCTAGGATCGGCAGTAAGTATTTGTACTCCTTGCAAATTTTCAATATCAAACTTTCTTGGGGTTTTATGAAATTCTCCGATTTTAGATATTTCATACATAAATTGTTCAAAAGCTTCTGGGTCATCCCCATAAGGATGGGGGCTAATCAAAACATTTTCATTGTTTTGTGGGGGAAGCCCTATTGTCCTTGTCCAGCTTTGGTAATTTCCAGGAACCCCTTCTGTTGCTTTAAGCACAATTTCTGTTAATTTGGAAGCCCCTTTCTGGATTTTAAAATTAAAATTACCAATGGTGTTTGTGAAATTATTTCCTTGTGAGTCAGAATCATTTGTAGGAAGCTTGAGAGTGTCATTTCCAATAATCTCATAAGCAATTATTGCCCCGGAATTAACAGGCTGCTTTGTGCTGTTATTTTCCAATGTCCCGGAAATTGTTGGAAAATAGTCTATTATTCCACTCAAAGTCGTTCTGGTTCTTCCTCCAGAATCACTCCCTGCATCAACCCTGACTTGATAGTTTCCAACTTGGCCTGGTTTATTTTTTATTGTAACCTTATAGCCTGAAAAAGTTGTCTCTGTTTTTCCGTCAAGGGGGACAACTCCAGCAATGCTGACAGGATTGTGGTTTGGATTTTTGTCTGAGTTTTTTATTTTGTCTTCTAAGTTCAATATTATGCTGCTGTCTTCATCAAAACCTGCGTTTAATCCTGCGAGACTAAATGTTGGGTCGTAATTTGGTATAGTTACATTCGCGGTTATAGAAGTGTCCTTCCCTGTAAGAGTTTTTCCGTTTAATGCAAAAACATAATTTGCGTCTGTTATTTCTTTGTTTGTTGAGTATGAGAACTTTTCAGAGTAGATAGTATCATTTATTGGCCTGAAAATGATTGGGCTTCCGTCTCTATAAACGCTTAATTTTGCTTCCTTGAGGTTTTTAAGGCTTGCACTGTAGTTTATGTCAATGCCGTTTGCATCAAGCGAAGCTGTATGGGTTATAGAAGGTTTTGGTTTTGGAGGGTCTATTGGAGGGTCTATTGGAGGCTGGACGGGATTGTCACAGGCTCCGAAATACAAGCTTCCAAATAATGCTACTGCTGGAACAACCCTTTTTACAGTATTTTTAGTCCCGTTTAATATTGAATTTATGAATTTCATTTTGTCTTTTTCGTCCTCAATTTAACTTGATTTTTACCTTCTTTTCAAAGCCTTTCTTATATAAAAACCTTTCGTTTTATAACTATTAAGAGGTGACAAAATAAACTGAATCTCATAACAAATCACCATTTTCTCACGTGATAATAAGGATAACAACTTTAAAATTATGTGGGTTTTTCCGTCAAAAGCAATAAATTTATAAATGAACGAAACTTATAGATATCTATATGTTAGGTTAACTATTAAAATGGAACTAAAAATCCCTTTAAACTTAAAAATAAAAAAAAGATATCAAAGAGAAATAGCGTATGCCCAGGATATTTTGCTTGAAGAAATTTATGATTCTTTCCCAGAAGCCGTAATTCATGGCGGAACAGCCATTTGGCGATGCTACAATGGAAACAGGTTTTCTGAAGATATTGATGTTTATATTGACAAGAATGAAAATAAAATAAAAAAATTTTTTGAATCTTTGGAAAAAAAAGGGTTTAAAATAAAGAAAAATAGATTAAAGGAAAATTCTTTGTATTCAGAAATTGTGATAAGTACTACGGCAGTAAGATTTGAGGCAACATTCCAGAAAAAGAAATCTGTATTAAAGAGATATGAGACATCAGAAGGTTTTTTCATTAATGCTTATACTCTTCCCCCGGAAGAACTAATCTTGGAAAAAGTTAGTGCTTTTCTAAAAAGAAGAAAAATTCGGG
>JBBDYV010000117.1:0-1897 GCA_040900515.1 Candidatus Pacearchaeota archaeon
ATCTCTTTGTTCATTACTCTGTTCGCTCTGCTATGTAACTGCAATGTCAGTTCCAACAAGTCAGGGGTGTCTCGTTCTTTTACTGTTTTCATTTTCTATTTAATTTATCGTTTAATAATCCGCAAATAAAACTTCGCCAATCTGCCATACCGTTACCTGCAATATTTTTTTTCAGAAAAGGGGCAACAGCCAATACAAATACATTCATAATTTATTTTCTGCTTTTTCATATTCCTTAATCATTTCTTCAATTTCAGAAACTCTTGCTTTGACAATTGCTTCTAATTTTATTTTCCCATGCTTTTGAATTAATGCCTTATGTTTTATTAATCCTTTTACTTTGCCTCTTTTCTTTTTGTAATAAATTATCCTTCGGCTTAGATAATCTTTCGGAGAAAAATCAGTTTGGTATCCCATAGTTATTTTATTTTAAAAGTTGTTTGCCTCTGGATATTCTGAACTCTTTAAATATTTTATATAGTTGCTCCGTTACTTTTTTCATAATGTTTCAGGTTTTTAGGTTTTAAATTTATTTTTTAATTCTGTCGGCTAAATCCTGAGATATAAAAACCTGTGAATAAGTTTGAGCAAGATTATACATACCATAAATAATAATGCTTTGGTATCCTTTTTTAGTTGAAACAATCCACTTTTCATAAATTATATCTTTTGTTATGGTTTGAGATATAAGATAGGATTTTTTTAAATGTATATCTGATAAAAGGTTATCTAATTCATTTTTCAATTCATAGTACCACTTTACTTTTGCATCTGATTTGGTTTTCATGTTTCAGGTTTTTAGGTTTATTTAAATACACCATTACTACTCATAAATATCAAGCATTGGTAAATGTTCAACTTCTACTCCTAATTGCCTTCTTACAATATCTAATTGTAAAGCATTTCTAAATTCAGAATGCTCATTACAGCAATAATTAAAATCGTATAGAGTTGTTTTTGATGCTTCTTCTTGCAAAATAATTTTGTAGCATACATCACAGTAATTTGATGTTTGGTCTTTATTGCCTCTCAAATTAAACATATACTCTCTATATGCAATTATTGCTTTTTTTGCATCTTCAATTTTTATTTCGGGCAACTTTTCAATTAGATATTCCGATAGTTTTTTGAATGGTGCTTGTTGTTTTGAGTTGTGATGTTCAAAGCATTTGAACGGTTTTTTGTTTTCCATTTAATTTAGTTTCAAAAGCCCTCCCTAAAATTTTTAAAACCTAAAGCTAACATAGGGTTGGCAAAAAGCCGCTTCAAGTTTGGTGCTAAATATTGAGTTTTCGGTTAGCGGCACTATCGCCAACCCTCAGCCGTTAAACAACGATTTGCTAACAAGGCATAACTGCTTTTCTGCGTTCAATTATGCTATCAATTACCATTTGGCTTCCTTCGTTTTCGGGATTTGCCAAGCACCTTATTACCCATTCCGCAACTGCTCGTTCTCGCTTTATATGCCATATCACTAATTCGTGTTCCTCGTAACTTATGAAGCCACTCCCTCCGTCTATAATCTCCTTACACCATTCTCCGATGTCCGTAGCCCGCAACGATTGTTTAACATCGCCTTTGCGACTATGGCTGGCTTTTTTCTTCGTTGAAACTTTTGTCATGTTATTTAAGTTTATTTTTTCAAATTAAGTTCGTGCTGTTATTCCGCCACAGCGCAAAGGCGTAACCGTTTTATGCGTAATGCGCCTACGCATCCATACTCCAACAATCATCACAAACTGTAAAGGTTATATTTCCAACTGGTCTTTTGCATCTTATACAAATGTTCCGCATACAAGCACATTCTGCAATCAATTCTTTACAGTTTGCACACGGCACACTACGCATAATAGGCACATTGGAGGAAATTTTATTTGCTAAGATTCTGCTATCTAAT
>JBBDYV010000118.1:0-1895 GCA_040900515.1 Candidatus Pacearchaeota archaeon
GACTCATATAAGCTCTTTCAAGTTTAACCACTCCTCCAACTTCTCCAAAAGTCATTGCTTTTCCCCCACCATCTGATATCCAATAGGTGGTTTCACCCGTCATTGTCATATATTCACCTTCTCCTAAATTCTCAATATGATTATCAATAGTTTTTTTTGTTAAATCTTCCCTTAATTTTAACCTTTCTACGAAACCCATATCTTAAATGTCGGATTATTATTTATAAGGATTTATATAAAAAACATCAACCAAAAACCTTAAAAATACTTAAGTTTTCTAAATTTCGAATAGGCAAGAGAAAATTGGAGTTTGTATAAATTATTAAGTTTCTCTAAAATTAACACACACAAATAAACAGAAATAAGTAAATAATATTTGAATAAAAATTAAAATGGATATTTCATCAGACATGCAGCATCAGGCTATGGGATATGACAGGACTGCAACAATGTTTTCTCCCGAGGGAACAATTCTTCAGGTAGAGTATGCCCAGAAGACGGTAAGACTTGGAAGCTCTAGTATTGGAATGGTTTGTGGAGATGGGTTGTTTATTCTTGCAGACAAAAGAACAGAGGACAAGCTTCTTGTTTCAAAGAGTGCAAACAAAATTTTTGAGATAGACAGCCATATAATTGCAAGCGCTGCTGGAATTGTTTCGGATGCGAGAGTTCTTGTTGAAAGAGCACAGGTTGTTGCACAGCAGCATAGAGTTACTTATGATTCTCCAATAGAGCCTGAACTTGTCGTAAAGGACGTTGCAAATATAAAGCAGCAGTCAACCCAATATGGAGGATCAAGACCTTTCGGAGTTTCTATGATGACTGCAGGATTCAACGGAGAAAAACCTGAACTTTATGTCAGCGACGTAACGGGCAATTATTTTTCATATCATGCAAATGCAATAGGTGAAAACGATGAAAGAACAAAGGAGAAACTAAGAGAGAAATACAAGAAAGATTTGAAGATAAAGCAGGGAGTGAAAATTGCTTTGGATATATTTAAAGAAATACAGGGAGGAAAATTTGACATTAACAGGTTTGAGCTTGCTTATCTTGAAACAAAGGACAAGAAGCTCAGGAGACTAGATGGTGAGGAAATTAGGAATTTCTGATTATTAAGTAAAAATTAAGATGGTTAATACAGTTGCGAGAGTGAAGAAAACAGGAAAGAATTTTGAAATTATAGTTGATTTGGATAATGCTTTAAAATTCAGAAAAGGGATGAGCAATTTCATAGAGGCAGAGGGGAGCCGAGTTTTTTCTGATTCAAAGAAAGGACTTGCTGCATCAAATTCTGATTTAATGGCTGCCTTTGGTACTTCTGATATTAACACAATTGCAGGAATGATAGTCAAAGGCGGGGAAGTTCTTGTAACTCAGGAGCACAGGGATGAGGAAAGGGACAGAAAAGTCAAGCAAGTTGTTGACCTTATCGTAAGATCAGCAACAGACCAGAATGGAAGGCCTTACACTCCAGAGAAAATAAAAAACGCTTTGGAGCAGGCCCATGTAAATATAAAAAATAGATCTCCTGAAAGCCAGTTGAAAGAAATAATTCTTGAATTGAGCAAAATAATTCCAATAAAGATGGAAACAAAAACATTTGAAGTAACCGTCCCTGCAATGTACACGGGGCAGGTTTATGGAATAGTAAACCCTTATAAAGAGGAAGAGATGTGGTTAGATAACGGAGATTTAAGAATTAATATTGCTCTTTCCGGGGCACTTGTTCTTTCATTTTTCGACAAGTTAAATTCAGCGACGCACGGAAGTGCAATAACAAAGGAGATAAAAAGATAAAATGGGCGAACACGAAGAACATAGCAGAAAAATAGTTATTCCAGGAGAAGTGATTGTTTCTGGAAATGATTATCTTCCCGGAGAAGGAACTGCAA
>JBBDYV010000119.1:0-1891 GCA_040900515.1 Candidatus Pacearchaeota archaeon
AAATCCTTGTCAAATGTTGCTATTCTTTCTATTTTTAATATTTCTAAAAAAGCCAAATTAGTAAAATCAGTAAAACTCATCTTTAATTCAGAATTTTGAAATAATTCCCATGCTTTCTGGAAAATTTTTTGATTTACTTTTAATATCCTGATCCGGCTTTTTAATATTTCTTTTCCCGCTTCAATAGCTGTTTTTTTAGATTTTTTCTTTAATAAAGTTACAGTGACTAACTCATCAAATACATAATCAGAAATAAAAACATCCTCATTGGTCAGTTTATCTATTCTGGCAAGAATTTCTTTTGATAAATAATGATTCTTATCAGCTTCGTTGAAATAAGCTATTAATATATTTGAATCAATAAAAATCATTTCAACCACCATATAACATCTTATCTATTTCTTCACTGGTTTTTTCAGTTCCTTTTCCCCAATTACTAGTCTTCATGTCCATCAAACTTTTTTTTGGAATTTCCAACTCTTCATTCAAAAACTCCATCATAGCCATTGTTAAAGCTTGCCCAATCTTCATTCTTTTTTTTATAGTCAATACTTTAAATTCGTTAAAAATTTCTTTATCTACATCCCTTATACTTACTTGTATTTCTCCCATATGTTTTACATGTTTTACATGTTTATAAAATGATTGTTTTGTCAAAAAACTACAACCCAAGCTTCTCGATGAACTTTTGCTTGTTGAATGGCTCAATCTTGTTGTATTCTTGGCCTGTTCCAAGATAAAGAATGGGTTTTTTGAGGATGTAGCTGACACTGAGAGCTGTGCCCCCTTTCTCATCTATGTCGGCTTTTGTAAGAACAACACCGTCAATGTTTAATGCCCAGTCAAAACTGCGTATTTGTTCAATGATATCATTTCCAGTTATACTTTCCCCAACAAAAATTTTTAGGTCTGGTTTGCATACTTTTGATATTTTTTCAATTTCTTTTATAAGATTTTTTGCAGTGTGCATTCTTCCCGCAGTGTCGATGAGAACGCATTGGGAGAATGTTCTTTTTGCAAATTTTATTGCATCGAAGGCAACTGCTGCAGGATCAGAGCCATATTCATGTGCTATGACTTTAACATTTAATTTCTCCCCATGCTTTTTCAATTGTTCTATGCTTGCTGCCCTGAATGTATCTCCTGCTGCAAGGACACAAGTAATTCCACTCTTACCAAGCTGTGCTGCTATCTTTGCAATTGTTGTTGTTTTTCCAGTTCCATTTATTCCACAGAAAAGAATGACATAAGGCTCTTTTGACTGGTCTGCTGCCTTGTCTTTTATCTTATCAATTATATTGAATGGCTCAACAAGAATGTTGCTTATTATTTCCGAGAGGTTTTGTCTTATCTCTCCCTCAATTTCTTTTTTAAGGAATTCCTTTCCTATAACTTTCTCTTTTAGTTCCTTTATTATTTTCTCCGCAACCTCCAGGGCAACATTATTTTCTATAAGAAGCATTTCAAGTTCTTCCTGGTAAACATCAAACTCTTTTTCAGAGATTTTTATCTTCTGGATTTTTGATTTTATCTTTTCAAAGAAGCTTTCTTTTTCTTCTTCCTGCGGGATTTCTGCCTTCAGCCTGATTTTTGTTGCTTTTGGCCCTTCCTCTTTTTCCTGTTTTTTTTCAGTTTCTTTATGGGTTGCTACTTTTTTTACCCAATTTCCTATTTTTTCCTTGAGAAATTTGAACATATTTTTGAGAAGAGAATTCTATTTATAAGACTTATTAATGGAAAGATTTAATGGAGATAAAATAGAGAATATAACAATAAAACTCCGATAAAAATTTATCATTCTTAAAAGATATAAATTTTTATAAACAAGTTGAACTATCCAAGATTATGAAAGTAAACAGAAGCATTTACAATCATTCGCCTTCAGGAGAAG
>JBBDYV010000120.1:0-1872 GCA_040900515.1 Candidatus Pacearchaeota archaeon
TTTCAAAACAGACTCGGGAATTGCAAAAAAGCTGAATGGATAATTCAAAAAAAACAATCCGAAAACTATACTTATTATCACAAACACTACCTTTAGCCCGGTATTTTTCCGGTATGTCGGAAGCCCTCCCATTGAAGAAGAATTGAACATTCCCATAACCAAAACAAAAGAAAAGACATATTTAAATTTATTGGAAAACAGAAATATTATCGCGGGGTTTTGGAGGGGGTTTTATAAAATGACAAATTTAATGTAAAAGATAGAAGAATTGTAAAAAGTGTGGACTTAATTGAGAGCATGTGTTTTTAGTATATCCAGTTCCCCTTTGTATTCTTTAAGAATTGAGGTAATTTCCATTCGGTCTATAAAATCTCCAAACTTATTTCGCATATCACTCAAAATACCCCCCAATTCTTTATAACTTTCTGTTTCAAACTCTACCTCAAATGTCCAAGGAGAAATTTTCTTCACATAATATAAAGTATTTGGATTTGTTCCGCACCAAGAGATTATTTTATTTTCTTCACTTTCAGAGAAATTTCTTGTATAAAAACATACTTTATAATATCCATAACCAATCTTGTCAAAGTTAAGATGTAATCTAAACGCCCGAATAACTTCTTTTTTTACAAGCTCTTTTATTCTATATATCACCTGCCGTGGCGTAAGTTTGGTTTTCAAAGATAATTCCACAGCATTCATTCTAGAATTTGTGGAAATCATTTTGAGGATTGAAATATCTTTCATATCTATTTTTGATTTATTTCTCATGCCAACATATTCTTGCCTCTTTCTTTGCTCATCTAAAAAATATCCTCTCGAAAACATATATGATTTTACAAAAGAAGTAACTTGATATCCATTCACAAAATTGCTGTGTGAAGAAATAAATTTTGACATAAAAGAATCAAATTCAAAAATGTTGTTTCCTGCATATGAGAATATTAGATCCCATTCTCCTTGGCAGGTTGCAATCCACCAAATATTTTTAATTTTAGATAGAAAATCTATAACTTCCTTTTCTCCATCAGAAGTAAGGCTCTTAAGCTTAATGTATATGTGCCATATATTATCGACAAATTTGGTTGGATCAACAATAGTGGTGAAATGCAAGATTACTCCTTGTTTCGCTAATTGGTTTATTCGATATTGCACAACTTGTCTTGAAATTTTCAGTTTTTTGGCTATTTCTGATACCTGCACTCTTGAATTCTTATCAAGAAAAGCAAGTATTTTTTTGTCTGTTAGGTCCATATTTGCATAAAATACATTATAGTATTTAAAATTTGTTATTTAAGCAAAAATATTAATCATAGATTTAATATATATCACATTTTATTATTACTTAGTGACAAAAGGTCGCGAGGAAAAAATGATATTAGAAAATATAGCAAAAATAAGCTTGCTTGACAAATCAAGAAGAATGGGTCATGATATATGCCAATTTCATCAGAGCCAGCTCTCTGAACCAGACTATATGTCAATGGTGTCTAAAACAGTTGATAAGGTTATGGAAGAGTTGCCTAAAGAAAAAACAACGGATATTTTAGAAATTGGTGCGGGATCAGGAATATTCTCAGGGAGATTAATTGAAAAACTTGCTGGATCTAACGGGCGATTTAATCTGAATATAACAGAGCCAGATCCTGACTTGATTAATTTTTGTAGAGAGTATATTATTGCTAAAAAATATAATCTTAGCAGGGATCAAAAAGTTCAGTTTCTACAATTAAAAGCAGAAGATGCCGACCGTCTAAAAAGAGAATACGATGCTATAGTATCGACAGAGGTTTTTCATCATATCCCTTATGAAGACAAGCTAACCTCCAGTAAGAGGTTACTTCATCATTTAAGTAAAAGTGGTAAGATGAT
>JBBDYV010000121.1:0-1838 GCA_040900515.1 Candidatus Pacearchaeota archaeon
ATGTAAACTAATATATATTGCATAACAAAAATAAAGTTCTGTTTTTTCTGAAATTATTTTTTTCAGTAAATAAAAAAATAAAATAAAATTAAAAAATAAATAATACTAATTCAAAAATGCAAATGGAAAACGAAATTAAAAAAACAGAAACAGTTAGCATATCTAAAGTAGATAATGCTACGCTGAAAGTTTTAGCAAAAAAAGTAATTGCTAAAAAAGAAAAAAAAGAAATTCGTAAAACAAAGACAAAAGAAAAAAACTTTATTTACAAATTTCAATTAGCAGATAAAAAACTTTCTGCAAAAGATGAAAAGAAAATGAGAAACAAATTGAGAAGGAAGATGCAGAATATTGTAAACGAAATAATAATCTCTAAAGATAAAAAAGCAGGGATTAAAAATTTTCTTTTACAATATAAAAAAGAGTATATCTTAAATGATTTTACTCTTGAAAGTATTTCAAACTCTTCTGACGAAACTAAAAGAGAAGATTTAGAAAAAGTTTTATCTATTGTGAAAGCAAAAAGATAAAATAAAAAAATAAATAAATAAAATATTTATTTTAATACGTCCTCTTTCGGGGACGTATTTTTTTATATTTATTATCCACCGAGTGCCAGGTATATGCCAACCAAAAAATACGATTCTTGCTTAAGGAGATTCCCCTTGCCTTTTCCACTACTCGAATCTATGGTATTTCATAGTAAGAGTCCTGAAAGAGAAGAATAAGAGAAGGGGGATAAGAATATAGACCCCAGTGGATTACCTTTTCCCTTTGAAAAAAATTTCCCGAGAAAAATTATTCTTAATCCTATGTAAAAGGAAATATGCGATGATAAGGATAATCTACACAAACTAAGCGGTTTTGATAAACCCCGTAGTTTTCGGGCTTTCTGTCTTCTCCATCTTCTGCGGGCTTCATAAAATCCAATAGATATTTTTCTTCTCCTGTAAGTATGTGAACTCTTGGCATTATTAAAAGTATTCCAGCAAAAGAAAATTTCACTGGACATAACTCTTTACCTTTTTCTATGTTTTTGCATATCTTCCAATGTGCTTTTTCTGAGAGGTTGCAGTAAACTCCGCTCACTAAGTTGCCCCATCGAATTTTACCCTTATAAAAAGGATTAGGGAACTTAAAGGCATATTTTGAAGTCACAAATACAATCCTACTACAACCTTTAATTATCTTCATGTATTCTGGGTTTTAAAAATTCTTTTATCTTCTTAATCCTTATATCCCTTGAATCTGGGGTTTTAGTAATAAACCTTGCTACGTATGGAGGTATAATTTCATTATTTATAGCGAATTTTTTAGAATAAGATTCTCCGATAAAATCCTTCCAACTTTTCCATTGATCTTTGTAATATCTTTTGGGATAAGCGGGAATTTTATCATTCCCATTATTACGATGCCATTCTGCATACTCCGTGCTGGTTTTTAATTTTAACCCATGTATGTGCTCTTTCAATTCTTCAAACCCCATCCACCTTTCTTGTGGTTTTGGACCTACCGAAATTGTAATTTGTTGCTTTACGTGGGCATTGCTTTTATCAATTCCCTTCTGATGCCCCAAGAAGTCAGCCCAATAAGTCCAACCAGTGCCTTTTCCGGATCTAACATAGTAAGCATGCGGTGAATTGGGAATGTTTATTGGTTTCAAAGGTAATTCGGGATTATGTCCTCTGCAATATAAGAACCACTGCGAGTAACTTTTCAACCTCAGAGTTCTAGCAAATTTTCTTGCTTCTTCAAATAGAACGTATTCTATGTATTTTCGCATCTTTTCGTGATTTCTAGTTAATTATTGCTCGTTAGTAGAAGAATTATGCACTTTC
>JBBDYV010000122.1:0-1835 GCA_040900515.1 Candidatus Pacearchaeota archaeon
CCTATGAAGGGAACCATATTTACCATTATTTGATTATAATTTTGTTCAATACTGGGCGAGAAAAGCAATCCCCCATAATGAGGTACGTAAGTACTTTTTCTATTTGCCCATTCAGATAAATAAATTTTAACCATAAAAACTCTATTTTCCATGTCTTTTTAACCATTATTACCCCAGAATATATATTTCCGTAACCGCCTTAAATAAAACAGTTAATACCTAAGAATACCCTTGACTTTCTTCAATTGCCCTTTCAGATAATCATATAGTTTTGTAGCCTCTTCCTTTTTTGTGAGACTTTTCCTTTCAACATTATTTTTATGGGCAAGATAGGCATTGTAAGCATTATTTGAGCCAGAGATTTTACTTATCAGGCTCATAAGCTCTTGATTGGAAGGTATCTGATTTCTGGCCAATTTTTCTATCATTTGAAGCGTTCTTATCCTCAAAACCAAAGTATAAACAACTCTGTTACCAACAGTTCTTTCGCTCTTGTCAATATACTCTTTGATTGCTCCTAATTTCTTTCCCGTAGTGTCAATATACCATTTTACATTCTTTTTTGTCACAGCAACTAGGCTTCTTATTGTTTCAAGATAAACAGAGTTGATCAGAGGCACAGCTTCAATAATCATGGGCCCAACTGGAAACAAATCATTTTCAAGCTTCCACATCAGCAAATCCTTAGAAACAATCAAGATGCTGTAAATTCCATCCTTAATCTCCTCCTTATCTATACCATCTGAAATAATCAGAATATCTATGTCACTTTCCCTATTCCCCTCTTTCCTTGCATAACTTCCTGTTATGTATATTCCTATTATTTTTTCAGGAGCAAGATATTTTCGCGTAATTTTCAAAATATCCTGCAAAATTATTCCAGGAGTTTTTTTAATAAGTTCAACCCTAACTTCTTGATTAAGCCATGCTCTTGGCAGTATAACTGCTGATGAATTTCCCGCCCTTACTGTTTTTTTTATTTCAATATTCGTTTCCATTAGTTTTCCTCCAGATATTCTTCATCTTCTTTCTTCTGCTTCTCAAATTTATCTTCTATTTCACTCTTCCAATATTCTTTTGTTGTGTCCTTTCTTCCTTTTTCTGTTCTAATCTTGTATTCATGTTCATCTATTTGTTCGTCAATTGCCTTAATCCTTTTCTTTCTTAATTTCTTCATTCTTTTTCTGTCACTTCCCATTTTCCCTATAACCCTTATCAAACTCCCTAAATTATGTTCTTACATGTACTTACATATTAATAAATCTTTCTTTTTCTCCGGGTGACTACATTTTCCACCTTTTTTATTTTGGGTGACTACAATTAGAGTTTTTGTAGTCACCTCTTATTTTAATCCTCCAAAACCCTTAAATAAACTGCTTTCTATGTGTTATCATGCCGGAGCATAAATATTCTGGAATGTCTGTAGCCTCTTTTGTTTTGGGATTATGTGGTATCCTTCTGGGATGGATCCCTTTTTTTGGGCAGATAATACTTATACTCGCAATAGTCTTTGGCTTTGTTGGATTAAACCAAATTAAAAGAAACAAAAATCTTCATGGAAAAACTTTAGCTTGGTGGGGAATTGGGTTAGGTGTCTTTTGGTTAGTAGTATTTTTGATATTGATTTTCTTAGGTATTGGATGGACAATTTTTAATAATTTAGGGAGTATTGTATAAAATGGACCCCCTATACTTAGCAGCGTTGTTGGGAGGTGTTGGCGGGCTGACACGAGGTTTTGTGGGTTTGTTGAAGGCCCTTTCTCTCAAAAGAAGAATTCTCTGGGCATATTATGCAATAACAGTTGCAATAGCAGTTGTGATTGGTATCTTTGTTG
>JBBDYV010000123.1:0-1803 GCA_040900515.1 Candidatus Pacearchaeota archaeon
CCATCTTCTTAATTTTGATTCAACTTCTATCATTTTTGTGTATTTTCACTCTTTGTAGTTTAATGATTATATCAATATAATCATATACTTAAACATTTCTATTTGAAAAAATCCTCCGCAAGTTTAACTCTTTTCCTGACATCCATTGTGTTTTCCAAAGGAACATCATCTCTTGTTGCCTGTCCCGTATAACTTGCGAGCTCGTAAAGAGTAATTCCAAGGAGCTTTGCTGTTTTCTCCATGGAAATACCGTGTTCGTAAATTCTGGAAGCCTTGTTTATTTTTGCTTTCCAAAATACGTCCTGGATATACCTCTTCAATTTCCCAGAAAGTCTTTCTATTTGTTTGTTTATGTCTTCAATATCTACCCTTATCATATTATCATTATTAGTTTCCAAATCCCTTACCGCATGATTTATTGAATTAAAAACCCCATTATAGAACTTATTCCATCCAGAAAACTCCTGATATTGATGTCTTTCCAAAATCTTCCCAAGAGAATAAATAACAACAGCAACAGCAATATTATCCGGATCCTGTGAAAGTGAAGCCGTGTTTATTGTCTGGTTGCTCAATGCCTTTATTTTAGCAGTATCTCCTCTCTTCATGGCATCCAATGTTTCCTTGAAAATCCTCAAGACATTTCCTCTCTCTTGCATAAAATAAAAAAGAATATTATGTTAATAAATGTTTCAATTATTTGGCATTATCGAGAAAGATATTATAAACTCCTTCAGCAAACTCAAAGTATTTGTCTCTTTGTCTGTCCAAAAGGACAACTTTTCCCCTATGTCCCGTAGATATTGTTATCTCCGGATGAGAAGCAGGAAGGTTAATATCAATGCTATGCCCTGAATAATTTTCATGATAGATAAACGATTCTTCAGAAATCTGCTTTCCTGGATCAAAGATTAAAGTTAATCTTTTAGTACCGCCATCATTGAGATTTTTCCAAATAAAATTAACATCAAAAACTTTTTGAGCTAAACCTTTAATTTCTTCCTGTGGATTAATGTACTTGCCTTTGGTAAATTCCAATGTAATTAAGTCAAGGTAAATTCTTTCATCTGCCCCATAAGTAGAAATCCTTTCATAATCATTTATTGGAGGGAACCTCTTCCTAAACCTTTGAAATAAAACATCCGTCATCAATCCCAAAAATTCCATTTACTTATAAAAACTATTGTCCTAAAATGTTAAGTTTTTATACATAAATTTCTTTATTTTCAAATGAAACAAATAATCCTCGACACGAGCTTCATCATCACATGTGTCAAACAGAAAATTGACTTTTTTGAAGAAATATCAAATGAAGGAATGCGAATCCTTATTCCATCGCAGGTAATTGCTGAATTAAAAGGACTGGGGGCAGAAACTGCATTAAAATTACTTGAGAAAAACGATTTTGATATGGTCAAAATAAGCGGGAAAGAAACAGACAATTCAATAATTACTTATGCAAAAAAACATCCAGATGTCTTCGTGGCCACGCTTGATAAAGAAATAAAGGATGGATTCAAGGGAAGAGTCATGATAATCCGCGGCAAAAAAAAGCTGGAAGTTATTTAACCCCACAAGAAGCTTTTTAAACCAATTTTTACTATAATTTTTACCATGTTCTACGTTACAGAAGTTGAGGATTATATAAGAGTAGATCCAAAATTATTCGGTATTCCAACAATCGAAGCCGTTGAAAAACAGTTGAGAGAAACATATGCAAATTATTATGACAAGGAACTTGGAAAAGTTGTTGCGGTTATTGACGTTCTAAGAGTGGGAGAGGGAGTAATAATTCCAGGAGAC
>JBBDYV010000124.1:0-1795 GCA_040900515.1 Candidatus Pacearchaeota archaeon
TCCAAGATTATGAAAGTAAACAGAAGCATTTACAATCATTCGCCTTCAGGAGAAGCCAAATGAAAGAAAATTTGCAATTTTCAATAATTCGTCCGGAGGCCAAATGAAAGCGAATCTGAAATTCTCATTCATTCGTCAGGAGGGAAGTGTCAAATGAAAGGAATACTTGTTGTTCTTGATGGATTGGGGGACTTGCCATGCAGGCAGCTGAATGATAAGACTCCTTTGGAAGCTGCCGATGTTCCGAACCTTGATTTTCTAGCTGCAAGAGGAGAAATGGGACTGATGCATCCCGTCAAGCCTGATTTTATCCCAGAGTCTGATGAGGCTGTTGTTTCTATTTTTGGGAATAGCCAGATAAACAGCACAAGAGGGCAATTAGAGGCAAAAGGAGCTGGTTTGAAATTAGTGAGGGGAGATCTGGCATTCAGAGTTAATTTTGCCACTGTTGATTCCATGGAAGAGGGAAATATAATAGATAGGAGGGCTGGAAGAACTTTAACAACAGAAGAAGCACAGGAACTGGGAAAAGCATTGAACAAGATAAATATGTCTGTTAAATTTACTTTTGTTCCAACAGTACAACACCGAGCGGCACTGGTATTTCATGGAGGGTTTTCTGATAATATTTCTGGAAATGATTCAACATACAATCAGGGAAAAAGCATCCCCGCAACAAAAGTTGGATACTGCAAGCCTTTGGATGATGATGAAAACAGCCAGTATTCTGCAAATATAGCAAATGAATTTGTGGAAAAAGCATTTGAAGCTTTAGACAGGCATCCCGTTAATCAGGAAAGAAGAAGGAAAGGACTTCTGCCTGCCAATTATCTGATGATTAGAGGAGCTGGAATAGAAATTCCAAAACTCAAAATTTACAGGAAGTGGGCTTCTGTTTCATATATGCCTTTGGAAATAGGTTTTTCAAAACTTTCGGGAATGCAAGTTTATTCATTTGAGTATCCAAAACTTAAGGGACTGGATGCTTATCAAAATCTTTATGACGGACTGAAGAAAGCCTGTGATTTTTCAATAAAGACAATAGAAAAATTAAGGAAAGACAGCAGTGTTGATTATATTTATGTCCATATCAAGGAAACAGATTTGCCGGGGCATGACAATAAGCCGATTGAGAAGAAACTGATGATTGAATATATTGACCAGACTTTGTTTAAATTTTTAAGAAAGTTTGCCCCTTCAAACGATGTGAATGTTGCAGTTACAGGAGACCATTCGACGCCATGCAAATTGAAAAGCCATAGTGCTGACCCTGTGCCAGTTTTGCTTTACAACAATTCCGAACTCAGGGAAAAACATTTTTCTGAGACTGAAGCAGCAAAGGGAAAACTAGGGGTTATGAACGGTGATGTTTTTCTGAAAAAGATGGGGTTTGATAGGTAATTTCCTTTGAATAGGGTATTTTGCAGGATAGCAATCATTAAAAATAAATATAGGGGTGTATTCTATATATTAAATGTAGTAAAAACACAATTGATAAAATGAAAAAATTGTTAACAGATGAAGTGACTAGCGGGATTTATAGAAGTTGTAATGGATGTTTACTGATTAAAACTACATTAATTTAGACAAATCAAAAATGATAACTTACAATGACATTTATGAGGCTGCGAGGAAGGAGAGGTATGCAGAACAGTTGCAGAAACTTCCTAAGAAATTCATAGAAGATGTTGCATTGTATCTCAGGGAAAAAAAGGAATTAGCTTCAAAAGAGGGGGATGTTTTTTCTGACGTGATAATAAAAACTCAGAAACAACTTGAGAACGCGGTCACGCTT
>JBBDYV010000125.1:0-1733 GCA_040900515.1 Candidatus Pacearchaeota archaeon
GTGTTGTCTAAACCATCCTGAATCTTCCCGACTTTCATAAAATAGGCATAAATTTACTCTTTTTAAGGATTTCTATTCACAATATAAATTTAAATTTTTGCGTTTTTAATATCCATTTTTTATTACAATAATCTTTAATAACAGTTGAAAATCAGGGTTTTTATGACAAATTCATTGCCAGGGTCACAAAGAAATTCATCAGAGAGTTCTACGGGAAAATACCCTTTGGAGCATAAACCAGAGGAATTTTATTCAAGATTGAACTTTGGCGAGGCAGATAGAGTAAGGGAAATTGTCAAAAGCCTTAAAAATTATATGTCTAAAAAAGTCGGAGAAGATTATTTGATTGCTGGAGTTGGAGGAATTCTTAGATATCCAAATCCGGGAATGGCCCAGGATATTGATTTGGCTGTTGCCGGATTCAAATACACAACCACTCCAGCTTTTCAAAGAAAGCATAATTTCAATGATGTAATTAAATTTACCCACGAAATCAAGGAATATTTTGATGTTTTAAATTCAGAACTATCTCAAGTATTTGGAAGTAAAGCGAAATTTTCATTTGACAGAGGTGGAAGCGGGCCTTTTGCTAATTCTGATGAAAAATATAATTTCAATGGGGAATGGGGGGAATCTGCAACTTTGGAATCTGATTTGGAAGACTTTGGATGGTGGAGTTCCAAGGGATTAAGAGTTTGTTTTGAAGATTCAAGGCCAATTGATGTTCAGTTTGCATTCAATCAGACTCCCTTGGAGTGGAGATTAAATCAAACAAAACTTGAAGAAGATCCATTCAAATCAAGAAGAAATATTTTATCGTCATTTCCATATGCAGTTTTGTAATATTATTTAAATAGAAAACATACTAAAAAAGATTTAATATTTAACCCTGCTTTTTCAAGATTCTTTCTAGTTCCTTTGTCATCTTATCTGCTATTTCTTCTCTTGAATCGTATATATTAAATCTAACAATTTTTGGATTGTTTCCCTCCCACATAGCACAACCTGTTTGGTAAAGTTCTTCAAGCCAATTTGTTGCATATCTTTTATTTACTAAAAGCTGATATTGTACATCTGATTCATGATCGTCAGTTATTCTTCCGAGAGCTCTTTCCTCTTTTAATTTGATATATTCTTCAGGAGCCCAGTTTTCAGGTCCATGAACTATAAAAAGATGAGTTGGAGAATTACCAAAAGCTACTTTATGCCCAGGAAAAGAAAGATAATGTTCTCTTGAAATACCGTTTGGTAAACTTTTTTCGTCAAATATCTGATAGCATGCAGATTCTTCGCTTCTGCTTCTAATTATTATCTTACCATTATCTCTCAAAGGTTTTCTAAATCTTAGAAATTCATCTGTCCTATATGCTTGATGGCATAATGCTGCCGAAACAGGATTCAAAACATCTCCATACTCCGATCTGTTTTGTTCAATTACTCTGTTTACTTGTCCAGCCCCTCTATTTGTGGGCTCTTCCATAATCCACACATCTGCCGAATTTGGACTAATATATTCGCTTACTCTATTTTCAATCATAGAAGCAACTCTAACCTCTCTTTTATTTCCCTTGATCAATAATTTTCCTGCTTTCTCCAAGAATTCTCTCCTAAAAATTCCGGAAACTCTCTCATCATCCAAAAAATCTTTCAGGCTTGTGTGGTTTTTATTATATTCGAAAAATGTTATTGCATGAAAAAGTGCCTCTAGTTCTGGTCCTCTCAAATCTCGTTAT
>JBBDYV010000126.1:0-1683 GCA_040900515.1 Candidatus Pacearchaeota archaeon
ACATAATTTGGGCAAGCAAAGGAACTTTATAAATTATTTTCTTTGTATTGAAAATCTAAGAAAGATTTATTGCTGAGGTTGCTGAACCTGCTCTTGTGGAGGCACGTATGGAATCAGAACCAAAGACTGACCTTCTCCGACAGAAATTACAACATAACCTTGCTGCTGAATCTGTGCAAGAATTGTATTCACGGCAATCTGAACACCTTCGGTTTGTCTTTGTACGCTGTATCCTTGTATTGCTGGAGCCAAGACAAAAGCATAAAGAACAACAAATGCAAGAAGCACAACAAAGACAGCAAGAACAATTATAATTCTCCTTGAATTTTCTGCCATTCGAAACTAACATAATTTCAGTTTAAAAACTTTATGTTAATTGAAAGATTGTGATACGAAACAAATTTTGGTGGTGAAGTAAGATTATTAAACATTATTCTCATATAAAAACTATGCAAAAAAAAGAGGTTGTGATAAGCCTTGGCGGGAGCCTAATAATTCCGGATGATGTTGATGTTTCCCTTCTTGAAAGATTCAAGAAGATTCTTCTTAAAAACAAAAACAAATACAATTTTGTTGTCGTCTGCGGGGGAGGAAGCATTGCAAGAAAATACATAAACGCTCTCAAAAAAACCGGTTTGAATTTAGGTTTCCAGAGTTTTGCAGGAATATCTGCAACAAGAATGAATGCACGTTTTATGAGTTACTTCTTCAAATACAATCAGGAAATGGGAATTCCTCATACAATGAAAGCAGTAAAAGATTATCTCAAAAAAGAGAATATTGTATTCTGCGGGGCTCTTGAATACAAACCAAACCAAACCTCTGACACAACTTCCGCGGAAGTCGCTGCGTTTTTGCAGTGCGACTTCATAAATCTCACAGATGTTCCTGGCCTCTACACAAAAAACCCAAAACAGCATAAAGATGCAAAATTCATCCCAAAAATTTCGTGGAAGGACTTTGACAAAATGGCTTCCAAAATAGAATTCAAACCAGGACAGCACTTTGTCTTAGATCAAACAGCTTCAAAGATAATTCTCAAAAATAAAACTCCCACATACATTCTTGGCAAAGATATGTCTCAGCTTGATAATTTGCTCAATGGAAAGAAATTCAAAGGAACAGTAATAGATGGATGAAATATATAATAATATGCAATTATTCTTAAATAGTCTTTTTGCAAAGTTTCTTAATGGCCAAGACAATAGATAGTGAAGTTTTAGCAGCCCTACACCTTTTATCAACAGACAAGAGAGAAGAAGGAATACTTTATATTGAATTTGTCAAACAGAATATTATGAATGGAGCATTAGATTTAATGGATAAGGGATATGCTACCAGAGAGATAATAAGAAAAGATGGAGCATATTATCACTTGACAGATAAAGGCACACAATTCTTGGCGGAAGTTATTAACTATGCTTCAGATCAGTTCTAAATATTAATTTTATAAATGAGTTCTTCTTATTTAAATCATGAACAGCAATTACATAATCATCTCTGATACAGACTTCCAAAGGGCAAGAAATGAAATAAAGAAAGCGAGGGGAACTGGGAAGAAAATTGTCTTTTCTGGAGATGATGAAATAAGCAGGAAAGTCCTTGAAAAAGAAAATATTGATGTGCTCCTCATAAAACTCGGCAAAAGAAGAGATAGGTTAAAGCAAAGGGATTCAGGTTTTA
>JBBDYV010000127.1:0-1671 GCA_040900515.1 Candidatus Pacearchaeota archaeon
GATTGGGATATCTTTTAACAACAAATCAGAACATTGCCGATGCTCTAAGAATAAGCCTTCCGCTATTTCCCATATCAAGAAATACGTTGGAAAAAGGAATTTCAGCAATGGGTAATTATGAGGCACTGTCAGAAGAAATGCGTTCTATTGGCAAAGAGCGAAGAGAATACTTTTTAGAGAAAATTTCTATGGTGCAAAAAGATTTTGATGAAAGAGGTATAAAATTAAATTATACCCAACCAAAGGCAATAACATGTATGATATGGGCAAATAAGGATGGAAAATCAATAGATTTACACAACTATTTATCTAGTAGGGATGTGTATGTCCAAAATCTAAGAAATATTGCAGGATTGCCAGATAGCGCTATTCGGGTAACAATGGCGGAAAAAGATAAAACAGACAGGTTTTTTGAAATTTTAAGGAATTTTGAGGAGAATAAGAACAGACCAAAATTCCTAGAATATATCTAACTTATAATACTTGTGAATTTTGAAACATTATATTAATCTGTAAATTCTTCTCTTGGAATTTCAGTTTGCTTTATTATATATTGCAACACAAAAATAGATACTTTATTGCCGTGTGGAACCCAAGTTATTAATACTTTACCAGAAGGAAGAAATTTTTTGAATGTTGTATGTTTTCTCGACCTAACTTCTTTGAACCCATGTTTTTCAAGAATTCTTATTACTTCTGCCGTATTAAGCGGCCTGAGTTTTCCCATTTAGAATATCTCCCTGGAATAGATATATAAGAAAGTGAAATTGCCTGGATAGTCTCTATATTTGGTTTTGGGGTATCTTCATCACTAAGATAATCGTCTATAAGGTCAACCATGTTTTCTTTTACTTCCTGCTCAGTTTTTCCTTGTGTTGCTATGTCTAAAGGAGGGCATAAAGCAACGAATAAATCACCCTCTTTCATAATAACAATTGGGAAGGGCATTTGTGCATTTTCCATCTTGAAAATAGTATGCCTTTATTTAAATAGTTTCTGTTTACGAGTTGTATATTAATTCTACTTTAATGAACCTAACCCACGACTCTCCCCTCCCCCAAACTCCCCCTATAATATTTGTGAATTTTGAAACATTATATTTAAATATTTCCGATATTGGTTGTCTCTGAGGCCTTGTAGTCCAATGGCTAAGATGCATCTTTGACGTAGATGAGATCGCAGTTCGATTCTGCGCAGGGCCATTTTCTTCTGTATTGTGAAGAGTGTCCAAGCGTAGCCATTCTTGGGCTGGGCCATTTTTCTCTATCAAATAACTTTAAAAACCACTTTTCTCTTTCCTAATTTATGAAATTACCAAAGACAACAAAAAGATATTGTCCTCATTGTAATAAAAAAACCGAACAAAAAATAAAATTAGTCGGAACAGGAGGAAAAAGAGGAACTCTCACAAGAGGGGGTATTGCAAGAGCAAGGTTACGTGGAAGGGGAAGGGGAATAGGAAACAAAGGAAAATGGGGCTCAAAGCCAGCGGTTTCAAAATTTAAAAGAAAGAGTAAAACAACAAAAAAGACAAACATAATGTACACATGCTCCGTCTGCGGAAAATCAAAATACAGGCAGGGAAGAAGAAATAAAAGAACGGGGAAGGTAGTACAGGAATAAAATAGTGATAAAAATGTTAAATAAAAATTCATTGACAATAAATTGCTC
>JBBDYV010000128.1:0-11122 GCA_040900515.1 Candidatus Pacearchaeota archaeon
ACAACAGCTCCATCAATAACTGGTTTAGTTCCTGGAGATAAAACAATATCTTTAGGACAAACCGTAACATTCAGCGTGACAGCAACAGATGCAAATACTGTGGCAGATGTAAAGTTATATAATAATGTAGGAGTAGCTATAGGAAGTTTTGCTCATCAAGCAGGAAATTTATGGAATTATACATCAACTGCATATAATACAAAAGGAAATTATCAATATTATATTGTAGCAACAGATTCTGTTGGTAATCAAAAAAGAGAGCCATTAACAACAGGATATTACACAATAACAGTAAACGACCTTATCTGGGACTTATCCAGCCCAAGCGGATGGAACTTGGTTTCTGTACCTAAAACATTGACTGTAAATTCAAAATCAAGTTTATTGCCAAGCAATGTGGTATGGAGTTATAATAGTGGAAGCTGGATAAATCCTTCAACAATAACTTCTGGTGTTGGATACTGGGTTAATAATGCTCCACTAACAAGTAAAGGATTAGATTATGCTACACAAACAAGCAATCAGACATTACCATCAGAAACAATTACATTAAGACAAGGATGGAATTTGATTGGACATATGTGTATAAATACTCAAGATGTTAGCGTTGCTTTCCCAACGAGCATTTATAATAATTTATTTGTATTAAGATATAATAAAACAACAGATTCATTCCAGATTTATGCTACACAAAACACTGGAAGTGCTCAATTCACACAAATGACCCCAGGGGAGGGTTACTGGGTATTTGTTCCAAGTGGAGATTTGGTATATACAAATATCTGTTAGGAGAGATAATGAAAAAACCCTTTTCCCTTATTTTTGTTCTTATAATTTTGTTGAGTTTTAGTTTCATTAATGCAGCCCCACCCCAGCTTCCAATGATTGTCTCGGGAGATGTTTATATTAACGACAATCCAGCAAAAATCGGCACAGAAATCACAGCTATGTTTAATGATGAAGAAGTTGCAAGTTCAGAAGTAAGCGAAGTAGGGAAATTCACACTTCTTTTACAGAAATTAGAAGAAGGGCAGGAAATACAGGTTTTTGTCGACGGAATTTACACTAATGAAAGCATATTCTATAAAAGTGGTGATTTCCAACAATTAACTTTAAAAGTCGAGAAATCATACCTGATTTATTACTTTGGAGTGGCTCTAGTGCTCCTAATTGCAGGACTCTTAATATGGAAACAAAAATCAACCTTAAAGCGAAAAAAGAAATAATCTTAATTTTATTTGGTGTCTTTTTAATCGGTTTTATCTCAGCGCAGCCAAGTTCTGGGTCTATTCCACCAATACCTGACCATTTTATAGGGAATGTCGTAATAGACAGTCAAGACGCCCTCGTAGGAACCCAAATAAGCATTTATGTTGATGCTGCGCTGGAATCTGTCTATGATATTACAGAGGCAGGGAAATATGATTTATATGTGAAAACTGGTGAAGCGGGAGATTTAATTGAGTTTAAGATACAGGACTTATTGGCGGGGAGCTCTACAAGACAGGGGGGAGAGACTATTTATCTTGATTTGATTGTGAGCACAATAACTCCTCCTAGCAGCAACCCCACAGGAGGTTCAGGAGGTGGTAGTTCTGGCTCTGGAGGAAGTGGAGAGACTATCAGCCCATCATCTTCAATAGATAGCTCTCCTGGCCCTGAAGAAGAAGCTGAAACAACCCAAAAAAGAGGAGAACAAACAGAAACAAGTTCCGGAATAACCGGTGCTGTTATAGGATTTCTAGATTCTGGAGGGGGAATAGTTACTATTATAGTTATATTAGTTTTAGGAATAGGGGTGATATTAATTAAATTTAAAGCCCCAAAATGGAAAAGAAAAGCCTCTTAATTCTGTTGCTGATTTTGGTAAGCATTCCAGTAGTCGTTTCCATCCCACAATTTCTTTTATTTCAAGGTCAAGCAACATTAGATGGAAGGCCTGCCCTTGAAGTTCCCATCATTTTTTCAATAGAAGGAACCCAAATTGCAAGCAAAACCACAGATGCTAATGGTAAATACGGTCCAATACTTATTCAGGGATTTAGCAAACATTACGGGAAGCAATTCAATATTACAATTAATGGATATGAATCTGAGCAAAAAATAGACTACATCTACCCGCAGGATATCCATTTAAATTTATCTGCATTAACAGGAGATGCATTAAAAACCGTAACTAGCTTTCCCGTTGAAAAAGAAATAAGAGTTTCTCAGGCAGGAGTCCAGAGATTTAGTATCTCAACAGAAACCGGTTATGATGATTCTGTAAATCATACATGGTTCTTGGATGGAGAAGAAGCAAAAAGCTTTTCTGATGTAAATTCAAGTTCTTTTGAATATACGGTTCTTAACAATGATAACGGTACTCACAGGATAGAAATCTTTGCAACAGACGGATTTCTCACTGTTTCAGAAGAGTGGATATTAATCATAGAAAGACCCGAGACAAGTGGTTTTGATGGAGACACAACTGACTTTGACTCACTTGGATTAGATGAGGTTGGAAGTGTTCAAAATGTTATCCTGGAAAAAGTTGGGAAAGGAAAAATAGAGTTCCTAGAAGATTTGAATTTGACAGGAGTGACTGACCTGAATAACAAAGTTAAAATTGAAAGGGGAATTGTGGCAATTGATACTTCTGTTTATCCTCAACTAAATAAACCCGCGCGAATCACCTTTACAGGATTAAGATATAATACAATTCCAAAAATCTTTTATAACAACGGATTTACAACAAACCCTTTTTTAATAAATCAGGAATGTGATTTCTGCAATATTCTTAACTATACACAACATCCCACCATGAATGGTGTGGTTGTTTTTGAAGTAGAGCATTTCAGCTCTTTTATGGCTGGAGAAAGCGGAAATAAATATAACCTTTCACTATTTGGAGATTTGGATACTTGCGAAGTTGGGGTTATAGGAGACCTCGATTTAGATATAAAAAATCCTAAAGAAAGGGATGAATTTGGAGTAAAAGACGAAATAAGAGTCAGATTTGATATTAGAAATAATGCTGATGAAGACAAGAGGATAATAGTTGAAATCTCTTTGTATAATATTGATAGAGATGATGAAGTAGATGTAATTGAGGATAACCAAAAAATAAGAAAGAATGACAAAGAAAGATTTGATTTGACTATTGAAGTTCCTGACGATTTTGAGGAAGATAACTATTTAATATTTGTAAAGGCCTACGAAAAGGGAAATGAAAATTTACAATGTATCCAGGAAGCAATCGGTATTGACCTTGAGAGAGAGAAACATGATGTGATTATCAAGGATTTCTCAATAAACCCTGAATCCGTTACTGCTGGGAGAAACCTTGACATTTTTGTAGAAATACAAAACATAGGGAAAAGTGATGAAGATGTTTATTTGATTGCTGAAATAAAAGAACTGAATGTCTCAACAAAGAGTGAAATTTTTGAATTGGAAGAATTCGGGAAAAAAGATGCCATTTCAAAAACCCTATCCTTGAAAATTCCGAATAATGTCGAGAAAGGAAATTATACTATTAACATAAAAACTGTCTTCGACGGTGATGAAGATGAGAAAACAGCGATGGTTTCCGTTCTTGAGGTGGTTCCTATTATAAGGGAGATGATAGATTTAACGATTAAGAAGGAATTTCAAGAGATTAAAGAAACACCCCAAATACAAAAAACTCCAAAAGCACCCAAAAAAGATTTTGAAATTCCTCCCGGAGTTCCCATTCTCCTTGCTCTAGGAATTGGAATTCTCATTCTATTGATTGCTATTGTTATTGTGGTGAAAGGGAGAAGGTAACTTTAGAGTAAGAGAAAACTCTTTATATCTAATCTCTTTTAAGTTTTTTATGAAAATTGGATTAAAATAATCAAACATCCTCTTCGATTGTCCTGCAAGTTTTTGTCCCCTTCTTGAAGATTTTTCCTTCCTGTCTAGACATATAAATTTTTTTTGGCTTTGTCAATATTAAATTATAATAGTAGCTTGGCATTCTGTCTTGCGGAGGCAGTATTCCCAATTCTCCACATTGTTCCCTTGGCTCAATAACTCTTCCGAAATATTCCCTGATTTTTGCCAACATATTTCAATGATTTAAATTAGATATTTAAATTTTATTATAGTATAATTTTGGTGGATTCCCAACTTTTTTATACCCTTGAATTATTCTTTTTACAGAACTTTATGCCTGTGTAGCTCTTTCCTAAGTTACGTCTGGAAACGAGTGAACAGGGTATGCCTGTGTAGCTCAGTCGGTTTAGAGCGCGACATTGGTAATGTCGAGGTCCTGAGTTCAATCCTCAGCACAGGCTTTGTTAGGATTGAACGAGGTGAGAGGGAACGTAGTGAACTCCAATCCTCAGCACAGGCTTTTTATTAACATAAATTTATAAACGAAAACAATCAAAATCAATTATGACAGAAGACAAACAAAAAGGCGATCTTGAAAAACTGAAGAAAGAATATGGGGAGTTGAGGAAAAAATATTCTTTGCCCGAATATTCAAAGCTAGCCGATGATTTTAACGGCATTGAAAGGGCTTCTGATGTAGAAACAGACTATCTTATAAGAGAAATAAGAAGGTATGTTGCGGATAAACTTTTTAATTTTCACAGGTTTGTCGAGGCTTTGCTGAATCCACAGGGTGTTCCTATGCATATATTTTCAATGATAAAGACTCTTGGGCCTGATGAGAAAAAGAAATTATCAGATATTTACAAAGAAATTGCAAAAATTGAACTTATGGTTATGGAAGTAGACTTGGATTTCTCAGAGAAAAAGGAAGCCGAACTCATAAAATACAGCTTTGATATCTGGCAGAAAATCAAAAAGGATTTCTCGGAAGTTCTGGCAGTTGTAAGGAAAAACTGGGATGTCAAGGCTGATGAAGGAAGAAGAGATTATTTCGGATGACCAAAATAATAAGGTGATAATGTAAAAATGATTTAGACGACGGGAGTTTTAGTTAACAATTATCTTATCGATTAAGAATAGGCTCCAAGTCAATTTCCATCAACGCAATGGGCATCTTTATCTTCCAGTTCTTGAGTATTTTTGGATGAACCTCGCCAAAGTGTCCAAGAACATTGTTTGAACCTGCAAGTTTTATCTCTGCAACTCTTCCACTTATGAAATGAGGCAAAGCATCTGCTGGCTCTGAGAAGACTGTTTTTATTCCAAGAGATCTGAACAGATATTCTACTACCTGCTTTATTTCCGTGAAGTTTGAGGGAGAGAGGGCTATGGCAAGAGATTCTTTTTCTGAAACACTGTCGGTTTTTGGCTCGTTGCTGAATATTTTTCCAATTTCGAAAATTTTTTGAGGATATTCCACATCAATGTTCTCAGATAGATTTTTTAACAAATAGTGGGAAATATTTTTTCTAAGAATATTAAAATCAGTTTTTGAATTTTCTACCTCTACAACATCTCTTGCCTGTTTTTCAGAAACAGACATATTTTCAAACTGGGTATTTTTTGATGTTAAGTGATAGTTTGAAACCTCAAGAAGCCCCAACCCAACAAGAATCTCGGCAATTTTTCTTTTGATTATTTCTTTTTTATCTTCTTCACCTATCGTTGAGATACTTGGAATTTCAGGAATGAAATTTTCATAGCCATATCCTATTGCAACATCTTCAATAAGATCAACTTCATGAAGAATGTCTGTTCTCCATGCAGGAATAATGGCTTCTCCCTTGGTGTAATTGTGCCCCATTTTTTCAAGACATTCTTTGATTTGTTTTTCCTTAAACTCAACTCCAAGCAGCTTTTCAGTGTTTTGAAGAGAAAGTTTCATTTTCTCAGGTGTGAGATTTGGAGTTATAGCTTTTTTTGAAAGCGTTCCTGATTTTATTTCCATCTGATAAATCTTTCCCCCCATATCTGCAAGGCATGTTACAAGTATATTCAAGCATTTGTTCAAAATCGCAAAATCAAAGCCGGAACATTCAACAAAAATATCTTTTGTTTGCTCAGAAACACGCCCCGTTTCATTGGAATTTATTATTGGGGGCATACTGAGAATTTTGTCATTGGCATCAACAAATATTGGGAATTTTGCTTTGCCTGCGAGAAGATGAGCATATTCTTTTCCAGCCGCTGTTTTTTGAAGAATTTCCAAGCCTGAAAGTTCCTTTTCAGAATCCAAAGGCAGAAATTTTATTTTATCAGGTTCAAGGGCTTTGAAAGTTATTGGAAGTTTTATTTTTTCCAAAGGATAAATTCCTATTGCAATCTTTTTTCTTTTTCTTCCCATTGTCAGATGCAGTTTTTCCTGTATGTCTATGATTTCCTTGATTTTTTCATTGTCAAGTTTTAAACCGCGGACTATTGAGCATGCAGTATAAGGCCTGATGTCTTTCACAGAGGAGTCTATTATGACTTTGTAGTTTTCCTCTGGTTTGTTTACTTTGTATTCCTTCAAACCAGTGTCTTTTCCAAGGAATGCTCTGAAAGCTCTTTTGAATCCATGGAATGAAAGCAAATCTGGCCTGTTTGGAAAGACTTCTATTTGGATTTTGTTTTCCTGCTCGTTTATTCCGTCTATTGGAGTTCCAAACATAGCAATTCTTTCCTTCATCTCCTCGTCTAGCTTTCCAATCTCTTCTTCAAACTGTTTTTTGTTTAGTTCTATTAAGGCCATTTTAGTGTTTATTATATTTTCCTACTCTTTCATACTCTTTATGAGATTCGTAAATTTCTAAAATAATCTGCAGGATTTGGTATTCGTTATTTGAAGTATTTGTATATATTGCCCTTGCTTCTTTAGAAATATCTACTAAAAAAAGGTTTGTTATACCATACTTTTCTTCAAAATATTTGTAGATAGGAAGTTTCTTTGAAATTGGTGCCCCCTTTCTGCCTTGTTTTAAGAAATCAATTGCTTTGTTTATTAGTTTATACAAATTTTCATTGGTTTTATTTCCCTGAGAAAGTTCATTTTCGATTCTAATTTTTAGCCCAAACAACTCTTTACTTAACTTTGGAACAAATTCTTTCATTTTTAAACAGAAATGGCTTCTGATATCAACTCGTTTAGTTTTTTATTATTTGCAAAAATCCAGATTATTTTGTCTCCTTCAAACATTATCTTATTTGATCTTTCTAGATATTCGAGGATAAGTTTAAAGGTTTGATATTGCATTTTTTTGGGTAGGTTTTTCCAAAGCCCTGTTCTTGTAGGATAGTCTTTGCTGTTTATTATGGCGTCCTCTACCATAAGTATAGAGTCTAATTTCGGAAAATGTAAAATGTTCATTTTGATTGATTTTGTCATTGTATAAGTTTATACAATTGAATATTTAAATGTTTTGTCTGGACAAAACTTATATGTTGATTAGTATTTCCATCTATATTACTATCTTTTTTGTATATCTTTCATACTCATTTTTTATTTTTACCAATCAAGTTGTTTTTCAGGAACTCCCACATTTTTACCATATTCAACTGCTTCTTGTTTGGCTTCTTTGTTTCCTTTTTTATATTTGAAGATTTTATTATGAAAGATTACATATTCTAAATCGTCAACAGATAAATTAAGATACCATCCTTTGTTCTTGATAGATTTACTAACTCTTTTTGCAAATTTTTCTATGTCTTCTCCTTCAAAATAAACAGCTGTCCAAATTTTTGGCTGGAATTCATTGCTGTTTGAAGAATTCCATTTCTCTTTTTTGGTTATGCTGACTGATTTCAAAATCTCCAAATCACTGAGACTTTCTTTAATTAATAATCCTTTAAATTTATTTGCCATTTTTTATTTGTAAATTTGTCTATCTCTTTTATGATTTTTCTCCATCTTTTCATTTAATGCTTCATCTAAATTTATTCCAAGACCTTTTGCCAAAGCAAACAGTGTGAATACCATATCTCCAAATTCTTCCTTTAATCCTTTTCCATCATCTTCCGATTTTTTCTTTTTTCCACCATAAATTAGGTTTAACTCCCTTCCCAATTCTCCGACTTCTTCAACAAGTCTCGCGAACATCGATAATGGTTCCCAATATCCGCCAAGCTCCTTTATTTCCTTATCTATTTTATCTTGTGCATCTTTTATTTCCATTTTAGATTATTTCAAACAATTGATAATAAATATAAGAGAGCATTAGTGCTAAACTTGATATAATATAAGTATTTTTTAGCCAACCTTTAATAAATAATGAGGTTGAATATAACATAAATGTGTAAATAATTATGTTAAGAACAAGTAAATAGTTATTGAGACTGGGAATTATATAATCTATTAAATTTATCAATATATTGCTCAGTCCATATATTCCGACACCTGCAATAATTCCAAATAGTATGTCTACCTGATGTTTATCAATTTTATTCAATAATTTTTCTTTTGCCATTTTTTACTTCATCCAAATTTTCATTTTTCTTAATTGTTCAATGTCGTTCTTGTACAATTCCCTCAGATCTTTTATGTCGTAGTAGTCCATGAGCATTCTATCAAAGCCAGGGCCCCATGCTAAAACAGGGACGTATTCTCCGAATAGGGGAATAACTACCTCTGGCCTGAATATTCCTGCCCCGCCGAGCTCCAACCATATTTTCTTTTCTGGATGCCATACTTCTATTTCAACGCTTGGCTCGGTGTAGGGGAAGTAACTTGGTCTTATTCTTATTTTCTTGAATCCCATTTTCTCGAAAAATATTTTCAAATATCCAAGAAGATGCCTGAAATTAACATTCTTATCTACAACAATTCCTTCGGTCTGGTTGAATTCAAATCCATGACTCCAGTCAAGAGTTTCATTCCTGAAGTTTTTCCCTATAGCGAAGAATTTTTGTGGCAATTTGTTTTTTTCCAGTTTGGCCAATGTCTGTGCGGAAAGACATGTTGTGTGGGTTCTAAGAACAAGTTTTTTTGCTTCTTCCTCATTCCATTCATAACCCCATCCTTTACTTCCCGAAACACCTGTTTTATGGGCTTCTTTGACTGCGTTTACAATTTTTTTATCGGGAAGCTCGGCTTTTTTTCCAAGAAAGAATGTATCCTGCATTTCCCTGACTGAATGATCTTGGGCTGTGAAAAGGGCATCGAAATTCCAAAACGAACTCGTTATTATGTTCCCATCCATTTCTTTGAAACCCATTTGTAGCCAGACATTCCTTGCATAATCTATCGCTTGCGACACAAAATGTCTTTTTCCCCCGCTTGTCATAGGAACAGAGGAGAGAACATCATATTTCCTGAACTTTTTCCCCTTCCATGATTCATTCTGAAGGATTTCTGGACTGAGAGTCTCAATCATATTTTCAAAAGTTATTTTTTCTCCAATAAGTTTTTCTCCAAGTTCCGTGATTCTTATATCCGCAATTTTTTCCTCAATAATTTCAATTATGTCTTTTCTTGATTGTAAATCTTTAAGGACATTAACCTGTTCTGCGGACAATGTTTCCAGTTCCAAAGGCAAAGCTTCAAGAAATAATTCTTCCTGAGATTTTCTTGATATGTCTGCTTTGTTTCCTGCCAAGATAATTTTATCATTTTTTATCTCTATCATTGCTTTTCTTTTCAGTGCTCCTATGGATGCTTTCAGTTCATCGTCTGTTAGTTTTGCTTCCTTCCCGGCTGTTTTCAAACCAAGAATTCTTTTTTCATTCAAAATATGCAAAAGTCTTCTTTCGGGAAGCCCTTTTTTCCTGTATAATGCACCATTGATACCAACATCAACTATTTTCTTTGCGTTGTATGACAAATTAAGAATGCCTTTGTTTTGTAGATAAGTTAAGGAACGGGTTACCGAGACTTTGTCCAGATTTGATTTTTTGCAAATATCCTCTATGTTTTTTTCATCTATGTGCGGTAAAATCCTTCTTTCATTAGGACTAAGCTTTTCTATAATGCTGTCAATGTCTCTTTTAGGGCTCATTTTATATTATGGTAAGAATAAATTGCAGGTTAAAAGGGTTTTGATAATAGCCAGAAACAAGCCAGAGAACAGAAACCTTTAAATAAGTATTATTACTTATTTTACTTATGGTGATATAAAATGACAAATATGACGTTAGCAATCCCGCAGGATCTTCACGAAATTATGAAAAAACACAGACATATAAAATGGAGTGAAATAGCAAGGCAAGCAATCCAAAGCCAAGCAATGAAAATTGAATTAATGGACAAGATTTTATCCCGCAGTAAACTTACAGAAAAAGATGCCTTGGAACTTGGCAAAAAGATAAATAAGGGAATAACAAAAAGACATGGGCTTAAATGAAAATTGTCATAGACAGCAACAGAATAATTGCTACTTTAATAAAAGACAGCACAACGAAAGGTTTTGTTATTCAATAAAAAATTTGAGTTTATTGCTCCTTCTTATATCTTCACTGAAGTTAATAAGTATAAGTCCTATATTGTTAAAAAAGTTGGTATAAACAGCAATGATTTTGATATGCTTATAAGAGTACTTTTTGAAAATATTTTTATTGTTCCAAAATCAGAATATGAAGATTTGGTTAAACTAGATGAAAAAGAAATTACAGATATTAAAGATATCCCTTATATTTCTGTTGCTATTCTGAAGAAAGCCGAAGGAATTTGGACCCACGATTTGCATTTTAAAAAACAAAGTAAATTCAAAGTTTTTACCAATATAGATTTATTGAGATTAGCCAATGATGATTAACTGATTATACTATATGGAATTATTCAGCATCCATGTCGGCATGCCAAGAACCGAGCCAAGAGACACTAAATCATAAATGTCTTTGGAGTTATCCGATGAGATAAATTTCATTTTTAATTTGTTTTTGTTACACAATTTTACATTTTGGACTAATCTTGCTATTATTTTTGCTTTTTCTTTTTTGTCTGCCTTTATTATTTCGTCCAGATTTATTCCTATTGCAACCTTGCCTTTTTGTGCGAGCTTTGCGAGAACCTGATTGAAGCCAGAGTCTCTTTGCTTTAGCCTGTCTTTTCTTTTTACTAATTTTACCAGAAGAATGTCAATCTTCTCTTTTTCAAGGACTTTCCTGTTTAGTTCATCATCTCCAGAAAAGACAATTTTCTTTCCAGTTTCCCTTGCTTTCTTTATTTCATTTCTTGCCTTTTGGAAGTCTGTTTCTGAGATGATTGTGTAATTGCTGTTCATGATTTAAATAAGAAGAACTCATTTAT
>JBBDYV010000129.1:0-1632 GCA_040900515.1 Candidatus Pacearchaeota archaeon
TTCAACAAGCATATTTCGGATATCCATAGATATCCCTCTATAAATTCCTATTAATCCTGAATTGACATAATTTGCAAGCATAAACCAGCATTGACATCTTAAATTTTTATAATTATGAATTGTTTTATCTTCTTTTGTTTCTTTTATTTTCTTGATTGGTGATGAATTAGCCACGAATCCTACTATTCCTGGCAAGTCTTTTACAAGTCCAAATCCAACTCCTCCTTCATCTACTGCACATTGGCTTCTGGGAATCAATCTGTCTGTCAATAATTTATCTAATTCCTGGCTTGATATGTTCTCTTTCATTATCGCCTCTGTGACAAATAATCCATCCCAAATACTTATTATACATTTATCCCTTCCGAATCCTGCCTGATCCACTATGCAATATTTTCTGCCTCTTTGAGCATTGTTTGTAAATAAATCAATTATTTTATCGTAATCAAATAATTTCATAGGATCATCGTCGTATTCCCAATTTCCATTTAATAATCTCTCTCTGTTTTTATTGTCTAATTTTTTAAGATTTTCTATGTAATGTTGCGATATGAATGGATTGTCATAAACACTTGCTCTAATATATGCCTTATAATGTTCGAGTTTATTTTCATTCCATTTTTTGTAGAATTCCCTGTAAATAAAAGTTTTACATGGATTGCTTCCCATTCCTATTTTTGGTATTAATTTAAATTCGTCAAGTTTGTATCTTATTCTTGATCTTATAATTTGATATGCTTGCTCGGTTATTTCTGGCATCTCGTCTATAAATCCATCTGTGAATTCTGTTGATCCAAGACTTACAAAGTCCGGGTCTGATGGATATAAAAATAAATCTTTTAAATATTCCTCTGAACCATTTGAAAATTTAATCACTCCAGTCATTACATTATATTTTATATCAACTCCTTGTTTTAATCCAAGTCTGTTGCATACATCAAAAAAAGTTAATAATGTTGATTCTTTCAATGTCTTTAATTGTGCCCTGGCGAGAAATCCCCTGCTTCCGGGATATGTCATCCTTCTTTTTATCTGCCATAAACATCCAGTGAATGATTTAGAACCCCCCGCAGCTCCTCCCATAAATACTTCTGTATGAATATCATCATCCAGTACTTTCAGCATTTCCGTCTGCTTTGGGCTGATTGGCAAGTCTTTCATTTTTTATCTCCTCCAATGATTTTTCTATTAAATTAAAAATTGCTGGTTGAGTAAGTTTCAAGTCGTACTTATTTTCTATTTTGTCTTTTTCTCCCCATTCTTCCATGTCTTGTCTGTATTTTTCGATGACTACCCAAGCTGTTTTTATTGCATCGTTTCTTTCATTTGGGTTTGATGCTGCTTCAATATTTAATAAAGAAAGGTTTAATGTTTTATCTCTTAATATCTTTAGATCTAATCTAACTTGATTCATATCCTCTGTCTTTACATTCCCTTTAATCCATTTAAAATCTTTTTGAACCTGTCTTTCTCCAATTTTGTATTTCTCTGCAATTTGCTTTGTAAATGTTCTGGCATTTCCCAAACCAAGCTTTTTTACGTATTGTTCAACAATTTCCAATCTTCTTTTTAATGCTCTTTCACGACCTGTTTCCGATATCACTACCTTTATAATAGGGAGTTCGTCAATTT
>JBBDYV010000130.1:0-10364 GCA_040900515.1 Candidatus Pacearchaeota archaeon
CCATGAGGATAAGGAAATGATATTGGGAAGTGTTAGGGGAGGCTATCTTACAGAGAGTTTGGAAGAAAATCCCGAAAGAAGAATATTTAATTATAAATTGTGGTGTTCAGAAATCACTCCCGCAGCCATCTCTTATTTTGAAAAAGAGATGTCTTTGAAGCTTAAGAAAGTTCAGAGTGAATTAAGCCACAGTGGATTGGATTCTTCAGCAAGATTGGAATTAGAGGTTTCAAAAAATCTGGCAGAAAGCGGGTTTATTAGAGAACAAATTGATGCCCCAGGTTCGCTTGCAAGGCAACTTACAAAATTTCCAAAACTCCACTAAATGCATTAACTCTATTTAGCCCACTTTCACTAAGCTCACTAACCTTACCTAAGTGAACGAAAAATTTAAAAATAAGACTTAACCTAAAAGTTTATGTCAAAAACAATTAAAGAAGCATTGTCTGAAATAGAAAATAGATATTTTCAAAGTGCAGACTACCCCCAGGATGTAATTCAAGTCATGCCCTTTATTCTTGAGGATAGGGTAGGCTATAGGGCCAAGAACATTCTCACAAAGGAAACACATCCTTTAACCGGATCTGTAATGTGTGAATATAGGGAAATTTCAAAAGAAGAAGCAAATGAAACAAGAAAGCAATATCTTTCTGATATTTACCTAAAATAATTAAAGATGTTACAGACAAAATAAAAGGTCAATAAAATCTTCCCTTTCTCTTGTTTTCCCTTATTTTCTGCGTTTCCCTTGTAAATACTTCGCACAAGATGTACTGTCAGTAGTTCGTCATTTTTATATACGAACGTAACTTTAAAGTGTTGGCATTTGCTTTTATATACAAACGTCTTTTATTCTGTATGATTAAAAAGTGTACCAAATGCGGGAAAGAAAAAGAACACCATGCTAAAGGGATGTGCTATGGATGCTATAGGAATCTTGCCTGGGATCCAAAAAGAGGAATATGCAAAAGATGTCACAGAGAAATGCAGATTCATGCAAAAGGGTTGTGTAATGGTTGCTATAATTTTATTTTCAAGTTAGACTCTGCAAAAGCATGGAATTATAAAAAATGGTATAATCTGGATACAGAAACCTACAAACAAATAACTAAAAAATGTGTGGTTTGCGGGTTTGATAAAGTTGTGGACTTGCATCATTTGGATGAAAATCATAAAAATAATTCAAAAGAGAACCTAGTAGGTATCTGCCCTAATCACCACAAGATGATTCATGACTTTAGATACAGAAAAGAAATGAGGGAACTATTGGCCCAGAAAGGATACCAACTTCCAATAGATAAAAAACTAGACTTTGTAATAACCCCATGAACTCCCCAGAATTCCTGAACAAACTTGAAACAGAGTTAAAGATATCAAAATACTCTAAGTATACTATTAAAACTTATATAAAAATAAATGAAGATTTACTTAAATTCTCAGATAAGACACCTGATGAAATAAAAATAGATGATATAAAGGCATATCAGGCAAACAATCTTATAGAAAAAGCCTCTAAAACAATAGTTTTATTTTTATCTGCTATAAGGTATGCCTATTCCAATATATTACAAAAAGATCCGACAATAGGAATCAAAAGACCAAAAAAAGAAGTCAAAATACCTATTGTCCTGACCAAAGAAGAAGTGAAAAGATTGATATCTGCACTTAATAATGAAAAAAGCAGATTAATGATATCTCTTTTGTATGCCTGTGGTTTTAGAGTGTCTGAACTGCTAAATTTGAGAATAAAAGATCTTAATTTTGAAGAAAAAATAGGGCAAGTCCGTCAGGGGAAAGGCCGAAAGGATAGAATTTTTAACATTCCAACTTCTTTATCTAAGAGCCTTAACAAGCAAACAAAGGCTCAAACAGATGAAGGTTTAGAATTTCTTTTCACAGGTTATAATGGTAAACAACTTTCCCCCCGGAACATTCAGCAGATAGTAAATAAGGCAGCTGCAAGAGCAGGAATTAAAAAAAGCGTTCATCCCCACACTCTCCGACACAGCTTCGCAACACATTTGCTAGAAAATAACACAGACATCCGTAAAATCCAGGAACTCCTCGGCCATGCCGATCTCAACACAACGCAGATTTACACTCACATCAGCCAGGAAGAATTAAAGAAGATTAAAAGCCCTTTGGATAATTTATGATAGGGTTTATTTCTTTTCCAATTTCTCAATAAATTCATTCCTTCTATTTTCAATATTTTTAATTTCTTTTTTCCAATATTCGATAAGTGCATAATCTTTTCCGCCGTTTCTTATATATTCTTCAAGTTTTTCTTTATGTTCCTTTATTGCTCTTTCATGTCCTTCTATTAATTTTTCTATCTTCTTTCTTTCGCCCATTTTTCCTGCTCCTTTATTTTTTTAGAGATATAATCAATAAGCCTTTCAGCTTCTTCAAACTTAATCCCACCTTCTCTTTCTTTATTGGCCTTCACTCTTAAATATCCTTCATAAGCTGCCGCAGACCCCGCAACTTTTTTTAATAATTCAAGAAATTCCTTCTTTTTCCACAGTTTCTTTTTGATTAAACAATCTACGATATAAATACCCCGAAGCCTTAACACAAGGGAATAAGAAACCCCATTAGCATATTTAATTTCCATGTCTTTGTCTAATGCAATGGATGAATTATGCACATTCAAAATAGATTTGGTAGTTTCTATATGAAAGTTAAGATTTCTTCTGGTAAGCTTAAAATTTTTATATTTTTCAAGAAGAGAGGCATTTAAGAGTGCTTTTGCCTCCTTTACCATTGGACCAAGAGGAAATATATTCTTTTTCAATTGCTCTTCCAATAAATCTTCAGAAACAATTATAATACTGTAAATGCCTTTTTCAATCTGTTCTTTGCTTATATCTTTCGTGACAACTAAGATATCAATATCACTTTTCTCGCTTTGCTCCCGTCTTGCATAGCTTCCAACCAAATAAATGCCGAGAACTGCTCTCAGGACTTTCTCATGATAAAGGATTTCAATAACATCTCTTAATATCTCTTTTTCAGTAGGCTCAGCCAGAGTTACAACTACCTTTTTATTGAGCCACTCCCGAGGCAAAAGCACGCCAGACGAGTTTCCAACAGCCCTTGTTTGCCCGATAATGCTTATGCTCCCGTTTTCCACATTTTTCATATGTTATAATATGTTATAACATTTATATATTTTTCGCTGTTCCTCTTTTTGTTTTAATTAGATAGGAACTATTTGAGAAGGTTGGGAGAGGTTGTGATAATCGTAAAAAGTTCAGGATAATTTATAAGTAAAAAAATCAGCTACATATTTTAACTCGTTTAATTATTGGTTCATTGCCCAAATAAAAATTTACTTATAATATCTCTTTGATTCTGAAGGCATTGTTTGCGGACAACTTCCTGAAGGAGAATAGTAAACATCCATTGTTGATGCGTCTATGAGTTTGAAATAGGCATATCCATTATTTTGTCCATTAAATCCAAACTCATAACAATGTTCTTCAGTAACTTCTGTTGGAAGTTTATATGACAGTTCAGTGTAGTATACTCTTATTATTGCACTTTGGCCTAAGTTTCCTATTGTGACTGCTTCTTCATCACCAGCAATTGAAAGCACTGTTCCATAAACATAATCTACCTTTGGATCGCTTTCATATTCATATATTGGTTTAGTTACCTCTTTTTCCATAAACCACATACCTGATATTGTTCCTGATTTGTCTTGGGAAGCTGTTCCACAATCTTTAATGGTAAATATCTTTCCCCCTGCGCTTCCAAGAAGATTATAATATTCTTGTTTTTTGTCAGAGGTGAAATAATCATAAGGACAAACTCCGTTGATTAGATTACTCGCCCTATTTTCCGAATATCTTTCTTGATTAATAAACTGGTTTGTAAATCTTGGATCCCTGACTATAAAGTCAAAGCCACTCACTGCTCCAGGCTGTGACTGTTGGACATAATAACCAATTAATTCTCCTGCTTTAAATTCAATTCTATTAATATTGTAATTTTCTCTGCTATCTTGCTGGAGAGTTGGAAGCTCTTTATCAATTTCAGGAACTACTTTTTTCAAATGTCCAAGAAGAATCTCTACATTGCATTTAGTATTAAACTTTAAGACATAATCTGCGAGAGTATTTTCTGGTGAGCCAGGGATTTTGTAATGCGCCGCGCCTATTAAATTCATATCCGCCGGCGCATAAACAGGTATTTCTTGTTCATAAAAATCTTGCTTGATGCTTATATATGAACGTTCAACAATACTTTTGCCCCCGCCGTGAACTACTCCTACCTGCCCAAATTTTTGGACATATTTTGGCTCAACTAAATATTCTGTAAAAACAAGCTGACAATTAGGATCTATCTCTTGCCCCCTTTGATTATTCTGTTCTTCTTGATTTTGCTCTTCCTGATTTTCTTGGTTCTCTTGGTATTGTGAAGAGGAATTATTTTCTTGATTACCATAAATGTTTTGACTATTTCGGGTTGTAAAATGAGTAATTAGTAAAAACCCAGCCACTAAAAACACAATCCCAAAAACAACTCCAATAATCACTTTCTTTTTCATCATTTTTCTATTATTATTATTATTATTTATCCTCTTCTCTTTTTAGATGTTTTCAGGAAGGTTGCGGGGGGGTGATTATTTAAAACTGACACCTAACTCTGCTGCAACAACTTGCGCAGCACCCCCCTTACTTATTAATCCAGAGAGTCTCGCCCTTTTAGATTCTATTCTTCTTTCAACCTCCTTTTTTACCACCCCCGATTTTTTGGAAATTAATTTAATCAATTTAGTATAACTTTTTGGCAATTCTACTTTTTCCATTTTTCCAATTTCTATTAAAAACTCTCCAGGAGTTAATACTCTAAAATGGGGTATAATTCTCTCTAAAACTCTAAAATCTTTTTTATTCCAAGTTATAAAACAATCTATTTGCCCATCTAAAATAGCTTGGATTTGGATGGTGTCTCCCGTTCTAGTGTTAAATTTAATAGAAGTTTCAATAAGATCATCAATTAAATCTCTTGAAAAAATATTAGGATTTATTTTATTCTTAGATATGGAAAGAGGGATAGGATTTATTATTTTTTTCCAAGATCTACTTATCCTATATAATAAAGAATATGTTTTATCTTTATCTTTTGTTCGCCTCATCATAGCTGAACCCAATTCTAGAAAAGTAAAGATAGAAGTAAAGAAAAATATCTCTTTTATTTTTTTAGTTAAAATATGTTCCATAAATTCTTTTGATTTTTTATGATTAGATTCCGTCTCAATTTCAGATGAAATAATAACATCAGAATCTATTGAAATATTTTTCATTAATAATACCTCCTCTTAAAATAAATCCTAGACCTTCTTTTAGCTGGCACTTTAGCGACGAAAGAAACTCGTTTTCCTTTTGAATAAAAAGAAACTCTTTTCAGTATTTTCCTTCTTGCCAAAAAACTAACACTTTTTCTTCTCATCCCAACCCCTCACACACCCCACAAACCACTTTCTCACAATTACTCTTCTTTAACATCTTTCGTTACCCCAAATTTCTTTTTATCATGACCCGCTAAATTTTGGCCAATATATTTTGTAATATCGTTTGCGTTAATATAAAGTCCCATTGGTTTATGGTTTGATTTAATATTTTCATTTGTTACAACCAAAAATTTTATTCCATTTAAAATTAATACCCTATCCCCGCTTTCAAACCGGTTTATTTCAGGATGTATTAATATTTGTTTAATTAAATCTTCTTTAAATTTTTCTGATTTACTTTCTTCTTTTTCCATTTTAATTATTATACCAACCCACGCCTCTAAGCGAGGCTCTCACACACCACTCCATCCCCATCATTATCAAGCCCATGAACATCTCCAGCACCTTGTTCAATACAAACATCATAAACTGCTTGAGCTTCTGCCTGTGTTGAAAAGTCACCGCAGTTATACAAATCCTCTCCACATGCAGAAGGATTCGGCTCTCCAACGGCTATGCTATTGTTATCGCCTAAGCCACCACCGCTGTTGTTATTAGTTAAATTATCATTTAAATCCTCAGAAACAATGTTCATAACCCATAAAACTACCAACCCTATCAATATTATAACTCCGAGTGCTATTAGGATTATCACCGGCCAGTTTCTTGTCTTTGGCATTTTTGGCTCTGTGTATGGGTTGTATGGGCTGGAGGGAGGGTATTGGAGGGGCATGAAGAAGGGAAGAAGAGGGAATATTTAATGGTTTTGATGAATACAACATAAATTCTTTTATAATATCCTATCTTGTTTTTTATTATGAAAATCAAAGACCTCCCGGATTCAAGCAAGCCAAGAGAACGATTTCTTAAGCACGGCCCTGAGGTTTTAAGCGACTCTGAGTTGTTTGCAATAATTCTTAGAACAGGAATGGCGGGGGAAAATGTTATGGAAGTTTCTAATAAATTAATAAGTAAATTTGGACTGGTAAATTTATTTGAGTGCTCATTAAAAGAATTACAGGAGATAAAAGGCATTGGCCCAAACAAAGCAATGCAAATTCTCGCAATGGCTGAGTTGGGAAAAAGATATGATCAAGAAAAGAATTCTGTTAATAAAATAACAAAAGCAGAGGATGTTTTCAAATTATTTCATAGGAGATTAAGAGACAAAAAGCAAGAGCATTTTTATGTCCTTCTTCTAAATAATCAAAATCACATAATCAAAGAAGAACTTATTTCAAAAGGAGTTCTAGATGCAGCAATAATTCATCCACGTGAGATTTTCAAATCCGCGATTAAAAACTCGTGTGCAAAAATACTTCTTGTTCATAATCATCCTTCTGGAAATGCAAATCCTAGCGAAGAAGATTTAGATATTACAAAAAAGATAATAGAAGTTGGAAAACAAGTTGACATAAAGGTCCTTGATCATGTTATCATTGGCGACAATTCTTGGTGGAGTTGGCTGGAAGACGATAAAATTTAAGCAAAGTAAGAAGCCTTTTCAGACCAATCACTTGCCATTACTCCTACTTGAAATGTTTTTTACAAAGATAGCACCATCCCCAGTTTCTATTTTTCTTTTCAATATTAGGATAAACTTCCTTAAATGCAAGATTTTCACAATTTCCATGGTGACCCCATAAAGGTCTTTTCTTTCCCCTCGCAAGTTTATATCTTATTGTGCTTTCCATTTTTATTAATAAAAAGCTGGCAACAAAATATTGTAGGTAAATAATCTGTAATCCCTAGCCCGTAATCATTAATCTTTGATCTTAATCTTTAAAGCGTCAAATCTGCTTCCAACAGTGTTATTGAGGTTATAATAGTTTCCCACATCCATAATGCCACCAGCTCCTTACCGAAAAAATCCGATAAGCATAATTATTAAGTTAATCCAACAAAATTGTATTCCAATTAGTTGTTTGAATTTTATTATCTAATTTTACTTTCTCTGCCTCTAACTTTTCTATTTCATCTTCTATGTCAGATTCGTTGATTTGAGCAATTAATTCCTTTTGATCTTTATCAAAAAACCACGAGCCCCTTTTCCTTTCAAATAAATTACTTAAATTTGAAATTTTACTTCTGATATCATTAACTTTTATTATCGCTTCAGATAAACTTATTTTTTCATCCTTAACAATTGTGGATATGTTAGTCTTCTGTATTCTTATCTTTAAATCTCTTATTTCATCAATTTTTGTGTTTATTTCGTTAGACAATTCTTCAGGTTTAAATTCACTTTCTTTCTCTTTTTCAACAAAAATATTATCTTTTCTAAGTGAAATAAGTCTTGCTAGTCTACTTTTTTCTTTTTTCAATAAACTTAGTGCTTCTCCGAGATTCATAGTCTTTACAGAGAATTAAACTTTTATATAACATATGTGTAAGTTTTTGCGTAAACACACTTGATATAAATTCTAAGAAATATTTTTTGAGCAAATAATTTTAGGAACGCAAAAAATCTTCTATGAAATCCTTTGTAATTTCTAAATTTTTTTCATTGAAAGAATATGGTCCAAAGATTCCTTTGAAACTGTCCTTAAATTGGGATTTGTTAAGGAAGTTTAACTGATTTTTCATAGAATTTTTAAGCTTGTCAGTACTTCCCTTATTCAGATGTTTTTCGGTTAATTTAAAGTTGCAAGGCATTAATGCAACAATATCTTTAATATCAGATAATCTACCGCTATGAAACTTCATTGCAATTAATAATTCTTTTTCCGGAATAAAAAATTCAGTGCTTTCGATTTTTCTTTTTATAGATTGTTTTTTGATATAGTCCCATCCCCAAGCTGCATCTGTTGCCCTAGATGCAAGACCATTGATTAACAAATCAATATCTGCTGGAAACTGTTTTATGATTTTCCTAAATCTCTTAAAATTTTCTCCATAAATTAATTCAATTTTCTTCTCATAACTCAAAATATATTTTTCTTTTTCAAGAATTTTCTCAAATTTTTCCAAATTCTTTTCACTAATTACAATATCCAGATCAATTGAAAACCTTTTTTTGTATGTAGAAACTGCATAACCCCCTACAACTACAAATTCCAATTTATTGTCCAAAAAGACATTAATAATCCTTATAATCTCTTGCTCTCTTTCCAACAATCCGATTCTTGAGTCGTGCTTAGGCATTTCCTGAAACCTCTGAATATTTTATTTGCAATCCTAAGTTATGTATATTATCTAAGTGCTCTAAAATATTTTCTAATTGCAATTTCTTTGCCCATTTAACTAATTCTTTTAAGGGCATCATTGGCAATCCTTGTTCTTTTTCTATATCTAATTTTTCTCTTTCAGTTATGTAGATTAAGGGCCTTTCATTAATTTGCTTTTCTTCTGTATATTTAATCCCTTTTTTTTCTAAGGTTTCCTCTAAGATTTTTTTATCTGTTTTTTCAACTTCTAAAAAATAAATCCTATCATAAAAATCCCCTGTGATAAAATTTCCTTTTGTCCAGATGGTCGCAGCAGTTCCTTTGACAAACCTTATTCTTAACTTAGATTTTTTGATCAAATCCCAGAAAATATTATCTTTTTCAACAACAGAAATTGCCTTTCCCAATTGCTTAAATTTTTGATATATTTCATTTTTATTGGTTATTATTGTATTTTTATTACCCTTTCTAATCAAACTTACAACCCCATATTTTTCCAACTCCAATACCCACTTATAAACTGCAGAATATGCAAAACCAATCTTATTAGCTAAGCTATGAATACTTTCTTTGCCTTTAGTGTTTTTTACTATTTCCATTGTAATTTCATTAAATATCTTCATTATCTTTTAAAAGATAATAGATTTAAATATCTTTCTATTAAGATTCATTTTTTCTTTTCCCCATCAAGATAAGTCACAACCATCTTTCTTCCATTTTCATCTTCAGCCAAATAAGAATAAAGTCCCTTCCCTTTTTCCAAACTACACCCTTCAACAACCAACCTATTTATTGAAATATATGCTGTTGCTCGTTTGAAAATTATCTTGCTTTTCCAACCTATTCCAAGAAACCTTTTAACCACGTTTTTAGCCATTATCCTTTTAGGTGCCTCATATATTTAAATCTTGTGGCGCCTAAATATTTATATATAAAAAACCTCTTAAAATCACGTTAAAAACAAAAAATCTTAAAATAATAAGTGTGAACAATGAAAATACAAAAAAGATTCTTAAGGAAATATAAGGATAAGGATTATTACAAATTTATAGTTAACATCCCACCAATGGTTCTAAAAGAAGCTGGAATAAAATACGGGGAAGAAATAGAGATAAAATCAGAGAAAGGGAAGATTGTCTTGAGGAAAAAGGGGAAGAATAAGGATTGGTAGAGGATATTAAGTAAGTTGAAGAGCTTATGAACCATAGAGCGAAGAAGATGATTATTTATTGAAGGAACTTTATTCAAGAGATATTTCAATTGATGAAATTGTTCAAATTTTAAAACGGCAATCAGGTGCTATTATATCAAGATTAAAGAAGGAGGGTTAACATAAAAGTAAACTATCACGCCGATTAATAGAATTGTTCCCAGCGTTATCAATATGATTTTAGGCCAATTTCTTACTTTCAGTGTTTTTGGCTCTTGGTAGGGGTTGTATGGGCTGTTGGAAGGGTATTGTAGGGGCATGAAGAAGGGAAGAAGAGGGAATATTTAATGGTTTTGATAAGTTTAGAAATTCTGTATTTTATTTATATGATTGATAGTGGGAAGTTGGTTGTTAAGAGGCAGAATTATTTTACTTAAATTATTTATTCTGTTCGTTTAAGCCTTTCAAGATCACTTTCATAAGCTTGTTTAATAAAAACCATTATGTAATCTATATCTGCAATAGAAGAAACAGATGCTTCATAGTTTCCAGTCCCAGTATGCCCTAAATTTGAAACGTCCCTTAT
>JBBDYV010000131.1:0-10360 GCA_040900515.1 Candidatus Pacearchaeota archaeon
GTTGCATTCTTCCATGGTCTTGCATTTCCTGGTATGTTTTGGGAGTTATTAGCACAGGTAATTTTTCTGATAAGTAATTAAATAGTGAAGTAGCCATTTCGTAATTAGGGTTTTTTTCCTTTGCACCTTTTCCATTAAGACCGTATCCTCTTGTAGAATAAACTACATCTATCAGTCCGCCAGTATCTAAAACCAAAACAGGGAAGCTTCCACTAGAATTTTCAACAATATCTTTTTCAAGTTTTCCAGGCTCCTTGATAAATAATGTCATAAATTATATTGCTCTTTTTCCCTTATAAACTTTTCCTTATGTAACCCCTTAATAGTTATAATAAATGAAGAAATATATTTTTTCTTAAGATTAATTTAATAAACCATATTCTCTTGTTTCAAACATGGCAAAAAAAGAGAGTGAAAGTGTGATAAGCATCGACTTTGATGTACATGATTTGTTCCAGGTTATTATTGGGGCAACAATTCTTGCAGTGCCTTTGGGCTTTACTCAGGAAACATGGGACCTTGGAGCGAATCTTCCCCTGCTGAATATTATTATCCTTATGACAATAACTCTCTTCTTCATTTCAATATTCACTTATTTCCATTATCACAGACACCATATCAAAGAAGACCCCCAGCACCACATTTCAAGAATGATAAAGCGTGTTTTCATAACCTATGTATTTTCATTTATAATTGTGGCCGCTCTTCTTACAACAATACAAATAGCTCCATGGACAACAGACTCGCTTCTTGCATTCAAAAGAGTTGCCATAGTAACACTTCCATCTGCCCTCGGAGCAACAATCTCAGACACGATTAAGTAAGAAAAACAGATTCTTTAAAATCCTTAAAATGAAAATCTTTTGTTAATATTTTTGCATTTATAGATTCTGCGGAACAAATTATTGAAGCATCTGCGAGGGAAAAGCTCGGCATTTTATTTTTTAATTGAGCGTGAAGAATTCCTATTTTTTTTGATATTTTTGGGGTTATATCAAAAACTTTTGAATTTTTTATTATGCAATCATAAGCCAAATCCGCATTTCCCCCTTTTCTTTTTACTTTGCTAACAACCTCGGATATAATCACGGAAATTACATATATTTCATTATTTTCTTTCAATATTTTATTAACCTTTTCGCCGCTCTTGCTTCCATCCAAGTATTCAATCCATGCAGAAGTGTCAATGATATATTTCATTCCCTGTCCTTCATTCTGTCTTCTTTTCTGTTATAAGGACCAATGCCTTTTAATGCACCAAAATAATCTTTTTTTACTTTTCTTATCTCTATTTCCACTAATTCATCTTCTTTTAATCCTTCTTTTTTTACTAAATCAACAGGAATAGTTACAGCCAATGAACCTCCTAATATTCTTGTTTTTGTAAGAGCTGTCATGTAAAGTATAACTTAAAGTTATATTTAAACTTTTCTATTTTTATTAAAATTATAAAATCCTATTTCTCCAACCTGTCATTAAGTTCGCCCGCCATGTTCTCTAACATCTTCTCTTTTATCTGGTTTTTCCACTCCGGATGAGCTAATACATATCCAAGCTTTACCAACGCCGTCTCTGAAAGCATATCTTCAAGATAAATTATTCCAGTTTTCAAAAGCTCTCTTCCATTAGAATAAACATAAGGATCTAATCTTCCGTAAATTGTTTGGGCTGCAGCACATACAATAATTCCTTTCTTTACTGCTTCCTTTATTTTTTTTGCCCATTTGCTATTAACATGCCCCAACCCTGAAGTTTCTATAACAATTCCTTTGTAACCATTTTTTATGTAATAATCCAAAATCTTTTCATCTTGACCCGGATAAAACTTAATTAGTGCAACTTTTTCCTCGAATTTTGCATCTGCTTTCAATTTATTTTTCATTTTTTCCTTACTTTGGCCAAGCTTGGACGAAGTTTCTTTTTTTGGTTTTGTTTTGTAATCTGAAAGTTTATAGAAAGTAAATGTTTCTCCATCAATCTTTGCAATTGGCTTAACATTTACAGGCTTGAAAGCATCTCTTCTAGAGCTGTGCAACTTTCTTACTTTAGTTCCTCTCAACACATAGCAGTAATCATCATTTGTCGAACCGTGCCCAACAAGAACAACTTCTGCAATATCAGAAGCAGCAACAATCGCAGCGCATTCAAGATTTAATTTTGCATCTGAACTTCCTCTATCAGAACTTCTTTGACTATATGATAACACAACTGGCTTGTTCAAATTCTGTAAAAAGAAAGACAATGCTGAAGCAGTGTAATGCAAAGTATCTGTTCCATGCGTGACTATTACTCCCTTGATATTTTCATCGTTAAGCAACTTCTCCGCTGTTTTTGCAATTTTCTGCCAGTCTTTTGAACTCATGTCTTCGCTTGCTTTCATGAAAGGAACTTCAACTTTGCTGACATTTACATGTTTGAATATTCCTGGATAAAATTTGAATAATTGTTCAGGAGAAGTAAGCCAAGAAACAGCTCCAGATTTAGGATCAAGCCTTGAAGAAATTGTTCCTCCTGTAATTATCATTGCTATACATGGCTTGTCTCTTGGCCTGTTAATTTCTACCACATCTTCAACTGGTTTGAATTTCCTCAAAACTTTTATTTTCAAAACATCTTTCCTATTGAAGCCAATATTATACCCTGTATCCAACTTAAGCAAGATTATGCCTTTCTCAGATTCAGGCACTTCGAGAAAAGTCCCTTCATATATTTCATGCATTAAATGCACTTCAACATAATCTCCTGGCTTACTTTGGCCAAGCTTGGACGAAGTAGCTAAAGGCTCTGCCTTTTGTCGTGCTGTTGTTTTTTCCATTTTTGTTTTTACCTCTGTTCTTTCTCTTTCAATATCGGACTCGCTCGAAAGTAGCACGAAGTGAAACCCACCTTTCCGTTAGGAAAAGTGGGCTCGGGAGGATTCGAACCCCCATCCTTCGGGCCGAAACCGAAGATCCTGTCCATTAGACTACGAGCCCTTCATAACAATAACATTCTACTTTTAACTTAAAATACTTTCCTTTTATCTGCTCAATTAAGGAAAATTAATAAACGTAAAAACCCTGTTCCAAATATGCCATTAAAAAACACTCAGCCAGCAATCCATCACATAGAAATAAAGAAGCATCACAAGTGGATTCTTGGGAGTTTGACTTCTCTTTTGCTTATTGCAGTAATTGCCAACAGTATTCTTTTATATTTTCTTTACGGGCAAGTAGAAATTGGTTACACTCAGTTAAGTTCAGACTTGAAAAATTTGGAAACAGATACCAACGCAAAGTTGACAGAACTAACAGATTCAGTCATTTCCACAAAACAAGATATCTCTTTTTTGGAAACAAACCTCAATGAAGAATTAAGCCTTCTGAAAGCGTCTGTTGGAACAGATTTTTCAGGAATAATTGACCTTGTTGTTCCTTCTGTTGTAACAATAAGGACAGATATAAGTCAGGGAACAGGATTCATAATAACAAGCGATGGTTATATTGTAACAAATTACCATGTAATGGAAGGAGCGAAAGCAGCAGGAGTTTACACATATGATGGAAAGCAACATCAAGTATCTCCAAAAGGATATAACAAGGACCTTGACATAGCACTCCTTAAAATAGAGGGAGTTTATGATGAAATTGAACTTGAAGATTCAGATAATGTTCAAGTAGGAGAAAAGGTAATTGCAATAGGAAATCCTCTTGGCTTGCAGTTTTCAGTTTCAGAAGGAATTGTTTCCGCAATCCATAGGGAAGGTCCAAACGGGCTTGAAGCATATATTCAAACAGATGCAGCTCTCAACCCTGGAAACTCTGGGGGACCTTTGATAAACAAACAGGGAAAAGTTGTTGGGATAAATAATTTCAAAATAAGCAGTGGAGAAAGCCTTGGGTTTGCATTGGAAAGCGACTACATAAAATCAACAGTAAACAGCATCTCTCAGCAAGCTTTAAATCAGACGTTGATTTAAAGAGATTGATATTAAAAAATTAACAAAGAAATAAAAACCTAAAATGAATTACATCACTACTACAAAAATCTTGTAGATTATCTATTATTAAAATTATTAAATAAATATGACAAACCCATCATGTCAAAGATTTCACAGGGTTCGCTCGTTTAAAATAAAATGTCAAAAAGCAGTGAAGGATTAACAGCAAAAAAGAATGAAAACTTCTCAGAATGGTATTCTCAAATAATTGAGAAAGCTGAAATTGTGGATTTAAGACTTGGCGTCAAAGGCTTCATAACAATAAGGCCATGGGGAGCCATGATTATGGAAAACATGTTCCAGGCGTATGAAAAGGAACTGCAAAGCAAAGGACATCTTCCTGTGATAATGCCTTCAGTAATTCCTGAATCAAATTTAAAGAAAGAATCCAGTCACATTGCCGGTTTCACTCCAGAAGTTTTCTGGCTAGAAAACACAAATGCAAAGGGGGAAGAAAGACTTGCATTAAGGCCAACATCAGAAACAGTTTTTACTCCAATGTTTTCCTTATGGATAAGAAGTCATCGCGATTTGCCAATGAAACTTTATCAGAAAGGTTCTGTTTTTAGATATGACACAAAAGCAACAAGGCCATTAATAAGGGGCAGGGAATTTTGGTGGATAGAGTGCCACGATGCTTTTACATCAAAGGAAGAGGCAATAGCACAGACAAGGGAAGATATAGACACAACTGAAAGAGTCATGCATGCCCAATTTGGGATACCTTTTCTCCCAATGAAAAGACCAGAGTGGGATAAATTTCCGGGGGCAGATTTTACAATAGGCTCAGATGTCTTTATGCCTGACGGAAAATTAATTCAGCAGCCATCAACTCATATGATGGGACAGAAATTTTCAAAAGCATTCCATGCAACTTTCAAAGATGATAAAGGACAAGAAAATTATCTCTACACAACAGCATACGGCCCAGCAATATCAAGAATCCTTGTTTCAATAATTTCAACACACGGTGATGATAAAGGATTGGTTATCCCATACTCCATTTCTCCCATCAAGGTAGTTATTGTTCCCATATACAATGCCGAAAATAAATCAAAAATCTTAAAGTATTGCAAAGAGATTCATTCTAAACTAAATTCTTTGGATATTAAATCAAAGCTGGATGAAAGGGAAACTTTTTCGCCAGGATGGAAATTCCATGAAGCAGAGTTGAAAGGAATTCCCTTCAGGCTTGAGATAGGAGAAAAAGAAATGAAGTCAAAGTCCCTTACGTTATTTATCAGAGACACGGAAAAAAAAGAAAAACTATCTGAAAAAAATCTTTCAAAGTTAAAGGATATGGGAAAGAAATATGATGAAAGGCTTAAAGCCAAAGCAGATAAAGCAATGTCTGGAAAAATAGAAAACTGCAAGACAAAAGAAGAAATGAAAAAAACCCTTAACGCTGGAAAAGTGGCAAGAGTCAATTTCTGTTCTGTCAGCTCATCTGGAGAAAAATGCGCAGAGCATATTGAAAAAGACTTGGGGGCAGATGTTAGGGGAACATTGGCAAACAAAAAAGAAAGTCCAACAGGAAATGGAAAATGCATAATTTGCAATTCAAAGGCAAATGAAGTTGTCTATGTTGGAAAAAGTTACTGATTTTATAATTATATTCGATTAATTTATTTAAGTGATAATTATCAACTCAAACTTTAATATGGTTTCTAAGTTAACATTTATATCAATAATGAACGAGTGAAGCGAATGAGTGTAAATTTCAGAACAAATTTATATCAAACACATAGCATATTTTATAATTTATCTTTGAATTCTCTTTCAACATATTTATTTTATCGAGAACCGGCTTCTTTCAATACTATTTCAAGTTCATATTCCATCCTGAACGTTGCTTCCATAATTTCATTCAGTTCCCGTTCCAAAAGTGCTTTCTCGCTTAGTTTTTCCAATGCTGTTTCCATTTTGTTTTCCCAATAACACTGCAAAATAGAATTCACTATCTCCCCTAGAAATCCAAGTAAGTGTATAGAATTGTTCTCAACTTAACTCAGACCTAAAAGAGGTGAATTAAATTGAGGTGTTTTTAATCTTTATAGTGTAAACTACAGAGCACACTTTCATGATGTTCCAATTCAGGCTCAATCCATTTACACTATGCATATCTTATCCAAGAAAAAGCTATTTTTATACTTTTCCGTGTTTTACTGATTGTGTATCTTTTTATAAAAAATACAGTCTTCAGTGCATCCTTTTACGGTTTCATTTGATAAAGTAGAATATGCATAAACGCAATAATTTACAGTGTTTCCCTCTCTTTCATTTTGCCTTCCCAAACAATGCCAGTTTTTTTTATTATCTCCATTTTGTATCAATTTTTTAAGTTCAACTAAGTTAAAAAGTTCAAAATTTCCATCTTCCCTTGTTCCAAGTTCTTCAATTAATTTTTTTCTTGACATTTTATTTTATCAATCTCTCAATATTCTCTTTGAATCTTTCAATGTCTTTTGCAAGCATTTGCCCGCCTACAGCCTCTTCATGTCCGCCGCTTCTTGAGTCTTCAATTCCTTCAAGAGCTTTTGCGATTATCTCTTTAGCTCTTTTGCCTCTCGCAGAAATATTTGCTACAGCCCCGATAACTCTCATAACAACAATAATTTTTTCAGGGAAGAGATAATTCAATTCATTTGACAAATCACTGCTCATGCTTGTATCCCCAGAATACTGAAAAAATAGTAGTTTCTTATTGTCAACCAAACTCTTTGCCTTGTCCAAAAGCTTCTCATATTTTTGGTTTATTTGGGAAAACTTTTGATGCATCGACTTATTTTCCTTGGTTTCTTCAAGGACATCATAGGAATTCTTTGCCTTAACTAGAAATTTCATCATCGAAACAACGTTGGTTGTGGTATCTTTAAGGGCAAAACTAAGCATCATTGCAACTTTTCCTATCTGGGATTTGTAAAGAATATCTTTGGGCTTTTCAGAATCAAACGCCAGGTCAGGAAATTCTTTCATGAACTCTTTGTATGTTTCAGGAACAAAATGGTCGGAAATGCATCCAATAATATCAAGCCACATGTCCTCTTTTCTTTGTGAAATCTGATAGCATAAATGTGTAACAGGTTCGTTTGTTTTTTTCTTGTTTAGAGTTGGATTGTAATAATTGACATATTTTGGAACTTTAACTTGAACTTCATGATGGTCAATCCAAACAACGGGAATGTTTACCTTTTCTGCCTCATCAAAAAAATCCTGTTCAACAATCGGCTTGTCAAGAATAAATATGTAATCTGCACCCAACTCAATAACTCTTCTAAAATAATCCTTATCCATTGAAGGATAAGACTTTACTGCAACTCCTTTTCCCTTTTCGCAGAATTTTCTCATTATAACGAATGAACAAAGCCCGTCAGGGTCATTGTCAAAGAAGAAAATCGGGTTTTGTGCTTTATCAAGGTGTTCTTTAATTTCGCTGACTTGAGTTTTAGTTAACATTTTTTAATTTTTGAATTAATTCCCAGCAAACGTCTTCGCAACAATCAAAGGAAACAGGATTGTGGCATCTCCGAAAACCTTTATTGCTTCCCCTTTTCCATCACTGCCGACTTTTCCCCACGAAACAGCCTCATCGGGCCTTGCATTTGAACCGCCCCCATCCCATTCTTCTCCACTGTTAATATAAACAGCATAATCAGCTCCATTCCTCATCATATTTGAATTTAGAATATGGTGCTTCATCATTCCTTTTCCAAGTATAATCAACCCCGTCTTTTTTCGTGTTATCGTGAACTCATTAAGTTCATGGATGTCTGAGGCAATGTCTACTTTAAAATCCGGATGTTTATACATGAAGAAATGCATCATATCCCCCATACTCCCATCAGTTATAGCAGGGCAAAATACTTTCACATCATTTTTCCATGCCCAATAAAGAATGCTTTCTTTGTTGTTTATCTTTTTCCCAAGCATTTTTATAAATTCAGAAACAGAAATTATCTTTCCCGTTTTCTTTTGTTCTTCATATATTTTATTTAAGATTGGTGTAAGAAATTTCTCAAATTCAACATATCTCGAATTTGGAATTAAAATATTTCCTGTTCTGTTTATTCCTTCTTGCCTAAGCAACTCGCCAGATTCTGAAAATTTACCAATTTTAAAATCTCCAAGGCATTTTATTATGTCTTCTTCAATTCCCCCTGCCGTTGTTACAAAAACATCTATTTTCTTCTTTTCAACAAGATACCTTATTACATCCCTCACTCCAGAAGTAATCAGGTTAGAACTTGCCCCTAAAAAAATAGTTGCCTTTTCTGCAGTCATTTTCCTAATTATGTCAACGGCCTTTGCGAAATGTGTTGCTTGAAAACCTGTGGCCATGTAGCTGTCAAGAATTTTGTCATAATCCACGCCGTTGCCAAAGTCATAACCTTTCACAATTGCCCCCTCTACTTCCTCTGATTTTCTAAGCACATTCCCCCTTGAAATGCTTTCTGTTTCCCTTTTATCTTTTCCCATATATTATCCCCCAAAATGGACTTTTAAGTCTTATCTTTTAACTACTCCAACAAGCATTATAGAGAATAAAAATCTTTTTAAACAAAATATCCCCTTCTTTGGAATGAACAAATGGCTTGAATTGCTTTTAGGGTTGGTTATAGTCGTGGCCATGATTCTTGTAGGATGGGCTTCAGATGCATACTCATGGACTATTTTTGGAAAAGATCTTAATTTCCTTCATGCGGCATGGTTGTTTTTGAAGGGAGGATTTTTCTGGATGATTACGGGAATAGGAATTCTTCTGATTCTTCTTGGAATCAGTGACCTAAAAGAGTAAGAATAAATAGAAATTTTTCTGAAAGATAAATAAAAATAAAAAATAAAGCAATCGTCTGCTTATTTCTTGAAAGCCATTACCAAAACATACAAACCAGCCAAAGCAACAATATAGTATATTATTGACACTACTACTGCTCCCGCCCAACTGAATATTGCTTCTACAAGATTCCAGCCAAGTTCAGCAAGTCCCCAATTAAGAGCACCTATTGCAGCCAAAACCAATGCTAATTTTTCGTACCACATTTTAACCTCCTTTTTTCGAATTTAACTGAACAAAAAAATAAAAAATAAAAAATAAAAAATTATTGTCTGCTAGTTTCAAACAATACTTTTATGGAAACAACAAGTCCTGCAGCTCCCACAAATGTAAGGAAATTACTTACTATTTGTGCAAGATACGTTTCCACTGTTCCAAATATTGCCAAGGCTCCAAGGCTTGAAACTCCTATCAAGAACAAGGCTATCAATCCTGTAAGGAACTTTGTTGAATTCTTTTCGGTTATATTAAGGAAACCTACCAGCAATCCCAAAATAAACAGTAGCAAAAGAACCACTTCCACACTGATTGCTGTCACAAACGCTGCAAGGATTGCAACTATAAGCCCCAGGGTAAAAGACCATTTACCAACAAGACTCCAATTTGTCATTTTTTACCTCCTTTTGTTTAATTAAATAAAGCGAGCTAAAATAAGTATATAAATTTACCTGCCAAGTGCTATCAAGCTACCCTCAATCAATGCAGCAATTATTAAAAGAGGAAGAACAACCAAAACAAATGCTCTCACCAAGTCATAAAGATGTTCTTTCAGTGTTTTAATATTCCTTATCTTTAAAACAGATATACCAAACCTAACTCCCATTCCAAGAGATATAAAAATAGCCGGCAATTCAAATATTCCATGTGGAAGAAGTCTCCATAAAACTCCAAACCCTCCAGCATCAACTGCAATATCTGCAACAAATCCAAGAACATACCCGTTGAATACGGCAAAAAATATTGGAAATATCCCCAAAAAAACACCAAGAAACACTCCAAAAAAACTGCTTTGAATATTATTTAGGAAAATAAATCTTATAAGTTCAAACTGTGAAAGTCCTTCTGTTTCTCTCAAGATTTGTTCAAGTATCCTCATTATTTCCTGGGCAATGGATTCAGGAGCAGGAATAAAAAATCCGAAGAGAGCAAAAGCAAAAAACACCGCAATGATTGAATAAATGAATTTCCTTGATTCTTTTATGAATTTCCAGCTTTTCGAATAATTTTCAGTTAACCAACTGTCTTTTCGTTTATTTCTATTAAGTTTGGCCATTATATCTTTAAGTATCAACCTCTTTTAAATTCTGTCTGTTTATTCTCAATATTTTTCAAATGTACCTTTCAATTAACTGAAATGCTGGCTGAGTATTCTTGTTTTATTTGGAAATTTACGTCTTAGGTAAATCCCATAAACTACTCCTGCAAGCAAACCACCAAGATGCGCAGTATTCCCTATCAAAATTGTTCCTGCTGCAGAAATCAGCCAGAGAACAGCAAGCAATCCAGGAATTGCATATTTCGCTTTTATAGGAATTGGAATGAACATA